>JAISPK010000125.1 GCA_031274985.1 Coriobacteriales bacterium
CCCGCGCAAAGGAGCGTACATAAAAGCCCTTTGAAACCGTGAGTCTCACGTCCCAATAATCTGCGCCGGTAGCCATTACCGTAGCATCGTGCAGCTCAACCGGTCGCGGCTCCAGCGCTAACTGCTTGCCGGCCCGGGCAGCTTTATAGGCGGTAATGCCCTCCTTTTTGATGGCAGAATAGCGTGGCGGCATCTGCTCAAATGCGCCCGGCATAGCTGCCAGTACCTCTGAGGCATACGATGCATCCTTCAGGCGGGAAGGAAGGCTGCACTCCTGGACGGTCTCCCCTTCTGCATCATCGGTAGAGGTAGCGCGACCAAAGCAGATGCGGGCCTCATAGGTTTTAGTGCCCGCCATAAAATAATCGGCAAGGCGCGTCGCAGGGCCTACGCATACCAGCAGAAGTCCGGTAGCCAGAGGGTCAAGCGTACCGGTATGCCCTACGCGCCGCTCCCCGGTTAGACGCCGGACGGTATTGACCACATCATGGGAGCTCATGTTTGCGGGCTTATCGAGAGCAAGGATGCCGGAGAGTCCTGTTGGGTTGCGTCGCTTGGCCATGGGCGTCTACCTTAGGGGGGTGGATTCCCGCCTGCGCGGGAATGACAGGGGTTGAAGCGGGAATGACAGGGGTTGAAGCGGGGACAGCAGCAAAGACGGGCGCATCAGCAGAAATCAGGATCCTTGACCAGGTTGTCCAAAATAGTCGAGATCGATTCTTCCAGAGGCAGGGCAAGCGTCAGACCTGCTGCTCCGGCATGACCTCCGCCGCCAAGCGCGTAGGCAAAGTTGCCCACGCTGTAGTTGCCTCGCGAGCGCAGATTCACCCTAACGCCTTCACCGCCTTCATCACGAAAGAGTATTGCCACCTCTACTCCCTTGATCGAACGCAGGATCGTGGGGATCTGCTCGGTGTCATCGCGCTTCAGCCCGAGCATGGTGAGGTCATCAAGTAACAGATAGGTGTAAACAACCCGGTTATCAAAAGCAAATTGAAGCCGGTCGATGATCAAGGCCTCAAGACGCATGATCTGCACGGTTTTATTCTCGTACACGAGCTTACTGATCTCGGCAGGATTCACTCCGATATCAACCATCTCGGTGGCATCGATAAAAGCAGAGCGGTCTGTGTTTCTAAAGGCAAAGCGTCCGGTATCGGTCATGATGGCAACATAGCAATAGGTAGCCATATTGAGGGTGGGCTCCAGCGCACTTGCCTTGATGATTTCCCAGATAAGCGTGGCCGTTGCCGGCGCAGTAGTGTTGCTGTAATAGTGCTGAGCAAAGCTTTCACAGCGGGCATGGTGGTCTATGACCAGGGTGTCCCCCGCTCGCTCGATGAGCTTTTCAGCGGTACCGAGACGTTTGGCCGTAGAAGCATCCACCACGATGTATAAATCGGGAGTCTCGTCATACTCGCTTGCCTGTACAAAGTGGTAGTTTGGCAAAAACTCGTAGAGCGCCGGTGGCGGGCTATCCTGACCAAGGAGGACGGTTACCTCCTTGCCCATTGCCTCAAGCAAATCGCGTAGTGCGAGAGCAGAGCCCAGAGCATCGCCGTCCGGATTAACATGCCCGGAAATAGCTACGGTCTGAGCGGGCTCCATAATGGCCAGCACGTCACTGACTGACAGGCTTCCGTTGTTTGCGTTTGTTTTGCCCTCTGCCTCGCAGTCGGCAGGAGCGTCGCTTTGTTGAGTACTCATTCCTTTTTCCCCTTTAAAAAGGCATCGATCTCTTGAGCGTGGTCGATGCCGATGTCTATAACAAAACGCAATTCAGGGGTCACCCGCCACCCTAATTCTTTACCCAGCAAGCTGCGTAGCCGTCCTTTTGCGCTTTCAAGACCCGCCAGGGTATCATCGTATTGATCGGGAGAGCTGCTTACCAAAACGGTAGCGATACTCCTGTCTTTGGAGACCCTCACATCGGTTACCGTGATGAGCACAAGCCTCGGGTCAGAAAACTCCGTAAGCAACAGATCGGCAAGAGCCGCTCGCGCCGACTCGTTTACCTTTCTCGTTGTTGCTGACTGCTTCTCGCCCACGAAAATCAGGCCTCTCTGATGATCTCTTTTTTGCGGAAGGTCTCAAGCACGTCGCCAACTTTGACATCCTGATACCCTTGAATACCAATACCGCATTCGTAGCCGGCCTTGACGCTCTTTACGTCGTCTTTGAAGCGTTTGAGCGAAGCGATCATGCCCTCATGAACCACCATACCATTGCGGATCACCCGGATCTCATCGTCGCGTCCGATCTCGCCTTCTTCCACCATGCAGCCGGCAATCGTCCCCAGCTTGGGCACCTTGAAGGTCTCACGCACCTCGGCCATGCCGGTGTCTTCCTCAACGATCTCCGGCGCGAGGAGACCAACGCGGGCAGCGTTGATGTCTTCGATTGCCTGGTAGATGATCTTATAGGTTTTGATCTCGACCTCTTCACGATTGGCCATTTGCTTGGCTTTGACCGTGGGACGCACGTTAAAGCCAATGATGATAGCGTTTGAAGCGGCAGCGAGCGTGACATCCGTCTCGGTAACGCCGCCCACTGCAGAGTGGATGATGTTGATACGGACCTCGCTTTGATCCATCTTTTCGAGGGCATCGCTCAGAGCCTCGATAGAACCTTGCACGTCGGCTTTGACGATGAGGTTAAGGTCAGAGATCTCATTTTGTTCGATATGACTGTAGAAGTTCTCCAGGGTCACACGCGCCTTTTTCTGATGCTCGGCCACACGCTGTCTGAGAGAGCGGTCCTTCACCAGGTTGCGGGCATCGCGCTCCTCAGAAAAGACCCTAAAATCGTCTCCGGCATCCGGAATGGAATTAAGACCGAGGATCTCTACCGGGTCTGACGGTTTGGCCTCAGTCACGGTTTCTCCCAGAGGATTGATGAGCGCGCGTACGCGGCCATAGCTGGTGCCCATGACAATGGTGTCGCCGACTTTGAGGGTACCGCGCTGCACCAGCACCGTGGCAACCGGTCCGCGCCCTTTGTCCAGCTTTGCTTCAATCACAAACCCGGAGGCAAGCGCGTTGGGATTTGCCTTGAGCTCCAATACGTCCGCCTGCAAGATGATAGCCTCGAGGAGCTCATCGATGTTGATGCGCTTCTTGGCACTCACCTCCACAAACATATTCTGTCCGCCCCACTCTTCGGGGATGATCCCTCGATCCGAGAGCTCCTGCTTGACCCGGTCAAGCGAAGTGCCCGCTTTATCTATCTTGTTGACCGCAACAACGATAGGTACACCCGCTGCGTCGGCATGATTGATTGCCTCAACCGTCTGGGGCATGACGCCGTCGTCTGCAGCAACCACCAGGACCACCACATCGGTGACCTTCGCCCCGCGGGCGCGCATGGCAGTAAACGCCTCGTGGCCCGGAGTGTCGATAAAGGTGATCTGCCGGTCGTTGGCGTGCGCCACCGAAGCACCGATGTGCTGGGTGATGCCGCCGGCTTCCGTTGCAATGACCTCAGTTTCGCGGATGGCATCCAACAGCGAGGTCTTGCCGTGATCGACATGACCCATTACCGTGACCACCGGCGGTCTCGAGATGAGGTTTTCCGGAGAGTCATTGATCTGCACCGAGTATTCCTCCTCGGGCGAAACAATGCGTATCTTGCGATCAAGGTCAACGGCAATCAATTCGATGAGCTCGTTGCTCATGGTTTGGGTTACGGTAAGAGGAGTGCCCAGCAAAAAGAGTCGCTTTACGATATCGCCTGAGGGCACGTCGAGAATATCGGAAAACTCCTGCACGGTGGCGCCGGTGGGAATCTCGGCTACCGAGGAGTCCAGAACCAAGTCTGGATCGAGGCCTCGCTCAATAGCTTCAAGCTCGGCGCGTTCCTTGGCCTCGGCAACACGCTTCTCTTTACGCTTTTTGCGACGTCCGCCGCCTTCATCGTCGGCAGCTTTAACCGCGGCGCGGGCTTCTGCCAGGATCTTCTCACGCTGCAGTATTTCTGCGGCAACCGCCATCTGGCGGTAACGATCATCTTCGAGGGTGTCGCTCTCTTCGTAAAAACCGGTTGTTTTCAGGTCAAGTTGCTTGCGGCTTTCCTTGACTTTGCGCCCGCGGCCTGAACCTTCATCAAAGCTCTGTTCGCCCTGTTCGCGGCCCTTGCGCCCTTTGCCCTTACGGCCGGCACGACTTGCATCTTCGCTGTCAGGAGCAATACTGCCATCTGCTTTAGCAGTTTTGTGTTTGCCGGACAGCTCTTCGGTGTCGGCTCCTGGGGCAGAGCCTGCTGCAGCGCCCTTTGCCGTCGTCTGGGCAGCGCTTTTATCAAAGCCTTTGCCCTGGCCAGCCTCTTTGGTCTTTTGGGCTGCGCCTGCGGCTTTTGCCTTTTTAGCCTCTTTTTGAACAGCCTTTTCGGCTTCAATACGACTTTGCTCTGCTTCGATCTGCGAAAGAAGCCCGCTGAAGGTCGATGGTTTCTTTTTGGACGGCTTGGCAGCTTGTGCGGGTGGCTCTGCGGCCTCCTCGGTCGTTGGCGGGGTATGATCCTCCTCGGCGAGAGGCTCTTCGTGGTGCGAGAGGTCCTCGTTTTCAGGCAACTGGTCTCTCAGCCCTGAAGACAGAGGCGGAAAGGTGCCCGTCTTGTGATCTTGAAGATCATCCTGCTCGGAGGCTTCGTCGCTTTGTTTGCTCTTTTGCAGCTCACGCTCAGCCTCGCGATGGGCGCGCTCTTTTTCTGCGGCAAGCGCACGAGCTGCTGCCTCATCCTCGCGACGCTTACGCTCTGCAGCGGCTTTGGCAGCTGCCAGAGCCTGCTTCTCTTCTTCAACCTTTGCCTGCTTCTCGGCAATTTCCGGGCCCAACTGCTTACGGATCTTATCCACATAGGCATCGACCAGAGTTGAGGAATGACCCTTGGCAGGTATCTTCATTGCTATCAGGCGTTCAAGCAACTCCTTGCTGGTCATGCCAAACTCTTTGGCTAACTCATGTACTCTGATCCCTGCCATATTGCTCCGTTCGTTCTTTCTAAGACGCTTGTCTCAGGTCTTGACAGATATTGCTGAATGCTTCGCCCAAGCGCTGATAGTCTTCGGCGCTTAAGGGGCACTTGAGCGACCTGCCTAAACGTCCTTTTTTTGCAGCCAGCTCAAAACATGCTTCTTCTGCACAGAGATAGGCCCCGCGGCCTGCTGCGCGTCCGCTCGCATCGCACACAACCACCCCGTCTTTGCGCACAAAGCGCACAAAGTGGTCTTTGGCATCATTTCTGCCACAAACCACGCAGGTGCGGAGGGGTTTTTTGCTGCCGGCTGTTTTCATGGTTTTTACTCTAGCTCCTCAGCGGGTGCTTTTTCAGCTTCCAGCTCTGCTGCCAGAGCCAGCTTTTCGTGAACCCCGCAGTAATGTGAGCCCTCACGCGCGTGATTGCGACAACGAACACCGCTCTTGTTGATGTATTCGCAGCGACCGTCTTCACGCTCGTCGGTTTTTTCTTCTTCTTCAAAGAGCGTAGTGACAAAGTCGGGAAGATCCCGCTTGAGACTGGCACTCTTGATGTCAATGTGCCAACCGGTGAGGCGGGCCGCCAGGCGGGCGTTCTGCCCTTCTTTGCCTATGGCCAACGACAGCTGGTCGTCCGGCACGATTACCGTGGCATAGTGGGTATCCTCGTCAATCAAAACGCGGGTAACCTTGGCGGGAGAGAGTGCTTTTGCCACAAAAACCTCGGGGTTGCTATCCCACTGGATAACGTCGACCCGCTCATTGCGGAGCTCCTCAACTACCATTCTCACTCTGCTGCCCTTGGGGCCTACGCAGGCGCCCACCGGGTCGAGGTTGGGCTCACGGCTATAAACCGCGATCTTTGAACGGGCGCCGGCCTCGCGCGCCACATTCTTGATCTCAACGATGCCGTCATAGATCTCGGGAACCTCTATCTCAAAGAGGCGACGGATGAGGTCCGGATGGGTACGGGAAACAACAATAGCCGGACGTGTGGTTTCTCCCCTGCTGCCCTCTTCTTTTCTCAAGGGGTCTCTCACGTCAATGATGAGTGATTTGAGCCGCTGATTGTGGCGATAGTGCTCATTGTCCGGTTTTTCGTTGAGCTCATGCGAATTGCGTCTGCTGTCAAAGTGCGGCAGCTCGGCTTCTACGCCGTCGCGGATCTTGATGATGGTAAAGTCGGGCGTTGCCTGGAGCACCGTTCCGGTGACCAGTTCGCCCTTGCGCTCGGCAAACTCCTCGTAAATCGCCTGCCTGCCGGCATCTCTCACGATAGCCTGAATGACACCCTTGGCGTTTTGCGCGGCAATACGGCTTACGTCATCGGGGGTAACTACCCGCGGTATGTACTCTGCATACTCACCGGTCTCATCGTCCGGCTCACCCTGGCCCACTAACTCCTCAACAATGATGTCACCGCTCTCACGATCAATCGTTACGCGAGCATCCCATTTAAGCCTGAGAACCTTTTGATAGCTCTCTGCTAATGACTGCTCCAATTGATCTAGCAGATACATCTCATCGATATTCTTTTCCTTGGCCAACGCCTCAAGCGCGGCTACCAAATCTATAGACATCAACTATCCTTTCTGCCTTCAAAATCAAGGTGTCCTTTGAGCCTTGCCTTTTTGATATGAATGAATTCCAAGGGGCAGGGTGCCCCGTCAACGCTCAGGGTAATCAGTTGCTTCTGCTCGTCTACATCGGTAATCAGGCCGGTGTACTTGTAGCGCTGCTTGTTCTCCGGTGCTGTCTGCGCCGAAGGTACCCAGCTGCTCTCCATAACGATGATTGCTTCCTCGCCCAGAGCGCGCACAAAATGTGCCAGGGTGCGCAGCGGCCGATCTATGCCGGGAGAAGAAACCTCCAGGGTGTAGCTACCCCTATAGGGATCAAGTTTTTCTAAGACTTCAGAAATCCAGGCATTAGCGCCGGCAACCGCATCAAGGGTCAGGCCTTCTGCCTTATCAACGTAAACGCGAAGCAGGGCATTGCGACCGGACCCGGTAAACTCCAGGTCAACCAGGTCAAAGCCCTGCGCACAGGCTGCTGCCTCAAGCGCATTTAACAGTTGTATTTCCTTCTTGCTTCGCACTCAAGCCTTTCTTGATACGAATACAAAGAAAGCGGGTCAAAACAGCCCACTTTCTCAAATCTCAATAGGGTTGTCCGTTCACGCAAGCGAAACGGGCGCTTTCTTACAAAAACGCTGGGTCATTTATAGCACATTTTCACAGA
>JAISPK010000131.1 GCA_031274985.1 Coriobacteriales bacterium
CTCCCGGGCCGCAGCCGAATTCGGCGAGCCCAACAACTTTATTCTCGGTGCTAATATCGCCGGATTCCGCAAAGTTGCCGACGCCATGCTGGCTCAGGGAATCGTCTAGATACCATGAACACCGCACCGGCACCTCCGCACCTGACACTTCCGCAGATCTCGTATGATGCAAATAAGTACACGCGCGGTTGCCTGCTGGTGCTTGCCGGTTCTCAGCGCTATTTTGGCGCAGGGGTGCTCGCCACCCTTTCTGCAGAAAAAACAGGAGCAGGTTATGTGAGTCTCGCAACTCCCGCAAGTGCCGCTTTAAACGCAAAGCAGCACTTGCTCTGCTCTCCGGTTATTGAAGCGCCGGAAGGCCACCTTCCGGGCACCTTTGCCGCCCATGCGCTACCCGCTCTCCTACAAGGCTTGCACCGGGCGGACGCGATTTGCTGCGGACCGGGCATCACCATTAACCAGTCCACGGTTGCTTTTGTAGAGGAGGTGCTCCAACACGCCTCGCGAGAAAACATCCCGCTGCTCCTTGATGCGGACGCTCTCGGAGTTCTTGCTGCGCGACCCGAGCTGCTCAAAGACCGGCGCCTGGCAGCCAAAACGAACGATTCTCAGGGATTGGCGGCCTCTCGACTGAACCCGCTCATCCTTACCCCCCATCAAGGGGAGTTGAAGCGCCTGCATGCTGCATTCATCGATGAGGTAAAGAGCACACGCCCTGCTGCCTCAGACCAGGACTCCACCAAAGACCAATCAAACAGCACCTCCCTGGCGCAATCAAGGATACACGAAACGATTGAAGCGGCTACTGCCCTGGCTGAAGCACTCAGCGCTATCGTGGTGGCAAAAGGTCCCGTTACCATCATCGCCGGAGGCGGAGAGCACTTTGAAAGCAGCGAGGCCACCCCTGCTCTGGCAAAAGCCGGAACCGGTGATGTGCTCGCCGGCGTTATCAGCAGTCTCGTTGCCCAGGGTCTGCCAGCAAAAGAAGCCTCTTTGCTCGGCGTGAGGATCCATAGCCTTGCGGGAGTTCAGGCAGAGCTGGGGCTGGGGCGCCGCAGCGTAACAGCACTTGATGTCATTGCTGCAATACCTTGGGCTATCGCTCAGTTTGAGGCGGAGCAAAGAAACGCAGGAATGTGACCCGCCATGGAATCCTTGCTGGGGATCGATTGGCGCTGGGCATGGATCGAGTTTAACCGGCTGCGCAACAAACCCGGTGATACCGACTACTGGGACGATAGGTCAAAAGACTTCAAAGAGCATAGCGGGGTGTCGGATTATACCGATATCTTTATCCGTTATCTCAAACTGACACCCGGGCAGAGTGTTTTGGACATGGGTTCAGGCCCGGGAACGATAGCAATTCCGTTGGCAAAGCAGGGACACCCGGTTATCGCAGCAGATTTTTCTGCCGGTATGCGCCAGATGGCGCAACAGCGCGCAGAGGAGCTGGGCCTCGCGGGCTTTGAGGTGAGAGCGCTTGACTGGAACGAAGATTGGGTAGCTGCCGGCATCCAGCCAAAAAGCGTGGACGTTGCCATCGCCTCGCGCTCAACCATGGTAGACGATCTGGGCGACGCGCTCATGAAACTGGATAAAACCGCGCGCCATAAAGTGGCCTTAACCATGGTCACTGAGTACAGCCCCCGAGGCTTCAAGGCTCTGGGCAGTGTGCAGGGCGCGTGCAAGAGTTACCTTCCTGACTACATCTATGGCATCAATATTCTCCTTCAGTTGGGAATCTACCCGCAACTCCGCTATATTGATACCATTCATGGAAACGGGGGAGAAACAGAAAACAAGCTGGTGCGTTGGGCTTTTATCAGCTGGACCCCCCAGGCAGAGAGGCAAGGGCAATAAGGAGTGGTACCTTTCAGGCAAGCATTGGGCAAGCAGGTCATCTTTGCTGATGGCGCAATGGGTACGCAGCTGCAAGAAGCAGGGCTTGCCCCCGGTGAGGCTCCGACGCTCTTTAACCTCACCCATCCACACGTGGTGCGCAACGTTCACTGCGCCTACCTCAATGCCGGAGCCACGCTTTTAACCACGAATACCTTCTCCGCCGGCCCCCTCATGCTTACGGGCAAAGGCGCTGAGGCCCTCTCGGCAATCACCCTTGGCGTGCAGCTCGCCCATGAGGCACGGCAGTTGTGCGCAAGCGAGGCTTTTATCGCACTGAATATCGGTCCTCTTGGCCAGTTGCTCAAACCGCTGGGCTCGCTCGACTTTGATGCGGCAGTTGAGATTTTTACCCGGCAGATAGAGGTGGGTGTTGCCCGGGGCGTTGACCTTATTCTCATAGAAACGATGATTGATACCTACGAGCTCAAAGCTGCGGTTTTAGCTGCTCAGGAAGTCTGTGACCTGCCGGTGGTTGCCACGGTAGCACTCAGCGAACAGGGGAGGATGTTAAACGGCGCAGACTGCGCCTGTGTATGCGCCTTGCTCGAAGGTCTTGGTGTTGATGCGCTTGGGATCAACTGCGGGGCAGGCCCCCGGGAGGTTGCCCCTTATATTGAAGAAATGCGCGCCCGCACCTCACTGCCGCTGGTGCTCAGCCCCAATGCCGGCCTGCCTCTAGTCGTTGAAGGTAAAACCACCTATCCCGCCAGTGTTGCTGAGTTTGCCGAGGCGATGTTGCCTCTGGTTGTTCAGTACACGGCAATAGCCGGCGGCTGTTGTGGTACGACCCCTGCGCACATCGAAGCTCTGCAAGAGAGCTGCGAGGGCATGGTGGCGCGTGCAGTTTCTCCGATAGCGAGGCACGTGATAAGTTCTTACGCTACTGCCCTTGACCTCGACAACAGCCCTGAGAGCACGCAACTACGCATTGACAAACGAGTCGATCCTGCCTGCGACAGCACCTTGGCCACCACGCTGGCACAAGGTAGTTATGACTATGCCGTTGACCTCATTTTGGACGCCCTGGACGCCGATGCGCAGATAATCGGCATCTGCGCCCACCAGGCGGGCATCGACGAGCGCATCGCTTTACCTGCGCTCATCGAAGCAGCCCAGAGCATGGTCAAAGTACCCTTTCTCATAATAAGTGCAAGTTTAGAGGCCCTCGAAAGAGCACTCAGGGTCTACAACGGCTGCGCCCTGGTAGATCTGTCGCGCTTTGCTCCTGATCAACGGGAGACCGCCACTGCACTGGCAGCAAGGTATGGCGCTGTTTTAGATACCGATATCGATACAGACAGGTGAGTAATGATTGACCCACAACGTTTTGCAGGAGAACTGGAAAGACTCAATGATGAGCAGCGCGAGGCGGTCACCACGCTGGAAGGCCCGGTTCTGGTGGTTGCCGGTCCGGGAACAGGCAAGACGCAGCTTCTCAGCTTGCGGGTAGCAAACATTCTCCAGAACAGGGATATCTCTCCCCAGAATATCCTCTGCCTGACCTTTACCAACGCCGGAGCCGAAGCGATGCGCGAACGACTTGTGTCGTTTATCGGCCGCGATGCCTATGAAGTGACCATCGGGACCTTTCACTCCTTTGCCGAAAGCCTTCGATCTCTCTACCCCGAGTACTTTGAGCGCGGCTCTTTTGACCAGGCGATCTCAAAACTCGAGCGGGCAAAACTCATCAATCGCCTGCTCAAAGAACTTCCGGTAACTGACACGCTCTACCAAAACCCCCATGACGGGTTATCCGGTAACTTGAAATCAGTGAGTTCCCTCATTGAAAAGATCAAGAAATCCGGCCTCTCAACGGATGAGCTCCTTGCGGTTGCCCGGCAAAACGAAGCCTTTTTTGATTATTTCGAACAACAGCACGGCGAGCTCTTAGAACGTCTGCAGGTTAATCTGCAAAGAGGCACCAGAGAGGAGAAAAAGATACTCCTCGACGAGCTCAAAACGAGCCTCCTGCTTGAGCTCGACGCGCTGCCTGCCCCCCTGACCACTCAGCTCGTTGCTCTTCCGGGAAGCTACGAGCCCTACGCCCTCTTGTTAAAACGGGTGATCCAAGAAACCGACTTCTATGATGAGACGGGCAATTCAACGGGATTCCGCAAGGGGGTACGCGAGAGGTTCTTCAAGGATACGCCGCTCAGATTCAAAGATCGTAAGGCAAATGCTGCAACCTGCTCAGCGCTCAAGCTCTATGAACAGTATCAGGACTATCTGCAGAGCAATGCCCTCTATGATTACGACGACATGATCCTCGGGGTGCATGCTGCCCTTGAGAAAAACCCACAGTTTTCTGCTGCTTTGCGCTTGCAGTATTCCTACATACTCATTGATGAGTTTCAGGATACCAACGGTGCCCAGATGAAGATAGTCGAGTCTATCGTGGCCGGTTTGGAGCACCCCAACATTTTGGCTGTGGGCGACGACGATCAGGCTATCATGCGCTTTCAGGGCGCCAGCGTGGAGTTCATCAATCAATTTGAGAAAAAATACCACGGCACCAGGACCATCGTGCTTAAAACCAATTACCGTTCCGTCCCTGAGCTGGTGACCTTTGGCCAGCAGCTGGCCGACCAGATCGAGGAACGTCTCGCCGCAAGCAAGGGCGAGAAACGTCCGCTCCCTGCCCGACAGCACCGACCCGTCAAAATACCGGAGATTTCTCTCAGGCAGTATCCCTCCTCAGAAGTGCAGCTCTACAAAACCGCTGAAGAGATACGCGCACTGATGGATGCAGGCTTTTTTGAGCAGAGTGTACATCCCGGATCCGAGATTGCCATCATTGCTCGTAAGCATGACAGTTTAAAGAAACTCATTCCCTACCTGGAACACTTTGGAATATCCTTTACCTATCGAGCAAAACGAGAGGTTGATCAGATATCCTCACTCCAAACGGTGTTTGCTCTGATGCGCTATGTTGCCGCCCGGGCAAAAGGCTCGCTTGAGCGGGCTGAGGCAGAGCTGCCGCTCATCGTCGCTGCTCCCGAGCTGGGTATTGCCTCCGATGCCCTGCTTACGTTGGCCTGTGAGGCAAAGGCAGCAAGAAGCTGGGTTGCAGCCCTGCAAAACAGCGCCGATGCGACCCTGCAAGAACTCAATTCGTGGCTCAGCGATGCTACCAGGCAGGCAATCAGCGCACCGGTGCACGAAGCACTGCTTCTTCTCGCAAATCGCTGCGGCAGCTACTACGAAACGCGCAGAGTGCAGGAGCCCACTGCGCTTGTTGAATTCAATTACGGAATCAAGACCCTTCTCGATTTTGCGCACGAAGAAGTCAAAGCAGCTTCTCCGCGAAGAAGGGCAGCCTTGGAGCTCGCGGGTCCGCTGCGTTTAGCCACGGTGCTCGATTTGCTTGAAGAAGCCAAGCGATTTAAGGTTGAGGTGTCGGTTTCGGTGCCTCTTGCAAGCAAGAACGCCCTTACCCTTACTACGGCGCACAATGCCAAGGGGCTTGAATACGATCTGGTGTATCTCATTGATGCCGAGAGCAACAGCTGGAAACATCGAAACATCGGTGCTCCCCTCATTGCCCAGAACCTCTATCTGAGCGAAACTGAGGCTGAAGACGATTTCAGACGTCTTCTGTTTGTTGCGGCAACCAGAGCGCGCGACTCTCTGAGAGTATCGCTTGTTGGGTCTAACCCCGTTCCTGAGCTTATCGGTTTGCTCGAGCCGCTTACCGTGGAACTCGATCTCGAGGGCATTGAGGATATCGCGCCG
>JAISPK010000163.1 GCA_031274985.1 Coriobacteriales bacterium
GGCTGCCCACCACCCAACAAGACAGAAGGTACGTCCCCTTTTGTCACCACGTCCCGTACCCTATAAAGCAAAACGAGGCTGGTGCAGAGCACCAACCTCGTTTTTTTCTGTAATGGAGCCTATACCTTGAGGTAGCGGCGCATGGCCCAGGCCGAGCCAAAGAGACCTATGACAAGACCTACCGCAGTAAGCAGGGCATAGACCTGCCACAGCTGCATGCTGGTATAGTCGATGGGCAGCCAGGACAAGAGAGCAACGAGCTTGGGCAGAAACTGTGAAGCCAGAAGGTTAATGCAGAGTATTGCCAGGCCTGCTCCGATGATGGACTGTAGTGCACCTTCCATAAGGAAGGGCCCACGGATAAACCCATTGGAGGCGCCTACCAGGCGCATGATGGCAATCTCTTTGCGGCGGGCCAAAATAGCCAGGCGGATCGTGTTGTTGATGAATACCAGCGCCACGAAGATCAGCATCAGAACCAAAACGATGCTCACAATGCGGATGATATCGGTAACAGCAAAGAGCTGTTTGACGATCTGCTGGCCGTAACGGATCGAATCAGAAGGATTGTCCGTGTTGTCAATCACCAGGCCATACAGGGGAGAATCCTGAATGGCATTAGCAACTGTTTCGACCTGTTCTGGATCGGAGAGTTCTATCTCCAGGGAAGCAGGCAGAGGATTTCCGTCCAACTGCTCAGCAATTGCAGAGCTGGTCATCTCTTTAAAACTCTCAAGCGCCTGGTCTTTATCTACATACGTGACCTGAGAGACCTGAGGCATAGACTCAATATACCCAGTCAACGAGGTGACGTTATTCTCGAGAGCATCATCGGCAAGGAACACCGTAATGGAGACCTGACTTTCGATACTTTTTGCCACGCGATCGATAACCAGGCTGGACACCAGAAAAACGCCGATGACCAAAAGTGACAGGAAGATGGTGACGATAGCCCCAAAAGTCGTTCCAAAGTTCTTCTTGGAATTGACGAGGGCTTCTTTGACAAAGTAGAAGAAACTACGCATCGAGACCGTACACCCCCTTATCCTCATCGCGGACGAGGAAGCCGTTTTCTAATGCTACTACCCGCTTTCGCATGGAATCGACCATTTCACGGTCGTGTGTGGCAACCAGAATAGTGGTGCCGGTACGATTGATGCGATCAAGCAGCCGCATGATTCCGAGAGAGGTCTGAGGGTCAAGGTTTCCGGTGGGCTCGTCGCATATCAGCATGGGAGGACGGTTTACGATAGCGCGCGCAATAGAGACCCGCTGCTGCTCACCGCCCGAAAGCTGATCAGGGTATTTGTTGATCTTGTCCTCGAGGCCAACGAGGCGCAAAACCTCGGGGACCTGCGTGCGGATGATGTGTTTTGACTTGCCGATGACCTGAAGGGCAAAGGCAACGTTTTGAAAAGCGGTTTTATTGGGCAGGAGTTTGAAGTCCTGAAAAACGCAGCCGATGTTACGCCTGAGATACGGTATGCGCCAACGCTTAATGGTGGTGAGATCTTCTCCGGCAACCACCAAACGCCCGGAGGTTATGGTGAATTCATGATTGATGAGCCGAATGAAGGTTGATTTGCCGGAACCCGAATGGCCCACGAGAAAGACGAACTCTCCCGATGAGATATTCATGGAGATGTTGTTAAGGGCAGGCTTTTTGGGCTGGGCTGAATAGACCTTGCTCACGCGGTCAAAAACGATAATCGGGCGGGTGCTGCTTGCCGAGGCTCTGGTGTTTTGGTCTGTCTGAAGCACAAACGCCTGCTCGGACGGCAGCGGTATGGCGCCGGTGCCAGGGGACACTATCGGGGTAAACCCGCCGGTACTATTGGGGTTAATGGCGCTGAATGCGCCCGTGTCCGTAGAAGGCAGCTGGCGCAGGGATCCCGAAGCACCAAGATTCACCTGTTGCAGCGATCCGGAAGCTCCAAGATTCAACTGGCTCAAACTGCCAGAAGCTCCGGGGGACGGAATCGGAATACTTCCTGAGTTTATCGGGTTTGTACCCAGGCCACCGGGCTCAGCCGGCAGAGACTGCGTGGACGGTACATCGTCCAGCATGGGTTGATCAGTCACTTGTTCTCCATTCATTTGTGTCGTGTTTTATCGCCAGGAGTTGCGAAATCACGCTAATAATTCTAGCACAATATCTTGAATGAATTTTGCATCAAGGCCGTATCTTGCAAACAATTCGTCAATATTGCCGGAAGTACCAAACTTGTCCTGTACACCCACCATTTTGAGGGGGCTCTTGAGGATTCCGGGGTTTTTGGCTACCAGTTCTGCCAGGGCAGCACCCAGGCCGCCGATGACCGAATGCTCCTCGCAGCTCACCGCACGCCCTGTTTTGGCAAGGGAGGCCTTGATTGTTTCTTCGTCCAGTGGTTTGAGCGAGAACACGTCAATGACCTCGGCAGATATCCCTGATTGAGCCAGCGTATCAGCAGCGAGCAAGGCCTGTTCAACCTCTGCCCCACAGGCAATGATACTGACATCGGTGCCGCTTCGCAGCACTACCGCTTTGCCAAGCGCCAGCTCTTCGGTTTTCTCGTATATTTGCCCCACCGGTGCCCTGCCCAAGCGTACGTAGAATGGTCCACCCGTCTCAGCGGCCAGGCGAAGCGCAGCCTTGGCAGCGAGATAATCCGACGGAATCAAGACCCGCATATTGGGCAGTACGCGCATGAGGGCCAGATCTTCGAGCATCTGGTGTGAGCCGCCGTCCGCCCCTACAGTAATACCTGCATGGGAGGGCGCTACGACAACGTTGAGCTTTGCATAGCACACCGTGTTGCGGATCTGGTCATAGGCGCGCCCGGTGCCAAATACGGCAAAGGAGCCGGTAAAGGCTGTTTTGCCGGTGAGCGAAAGACCGCTGGCCAGTCCGATCATGTTCTGCTCGGCAATGCCCACGTTAAAGAGACGCTCGGGATAGACCTTACCCAGTTTTGCGGTGGTGGTTGAGCCCGCCAGATCGGCATCAACGGCAACAACGTCAAAGCCGTCCTGTACTAATTCCACCAGGGTCTCGCCATAGGCTTCCCGGGTTGCTTTTCTCGGTGCACTCATGAGAGCACCCCCAACTCCGCAAGAGCACTCTTGCATTGCTCCGCGTCTGCCGCCTTGCCGTGCCAGGCGCACGTGTTTTCCATAAAACTGACCCCTTTTCCTTTGACGGTATGCGCAACCAGGAGGCGCGGCCCGGCAAAATCCGTAGCGAGGGCTTCCTGATAGGCAGCTATCAATGCTTCGTGGCTGTGTCCGTCTACCTCGGTGACCCACCAGCCAAACTCCCTGAATTTGCCGGCCAGGTTGCCCACGTCGCAGATGTCTGCCAGTGGTCCGTCGATCTGTATGCCGTTGTTGTCGATGACGGCAACGAGGTTGTTTGCTTTTTGCTGGGCCGCATAAAGAGCTGCTTCCCAGACCTGGCCCTCCTGGCACTCACCGTCTCCGAGCAGGCAGAATACCTTTTGGTCTCCCCCGCCCATCCTGAGGCCCAGGGCCATACCAACGGCCAGGGAGAGCCCCTGACCAAGCGAGCCGGTAGAGACTTCAACGCCCGGCAGTTTGTGTTGGTCCGGATGCCCCTGCAGACGACTGTCGAGTTTGCGTAGGGTCAGCAGCTCTGAAGCCTCGAGATATCCGGCTTCTGCCATAGCCGCATAGAGCACCGGGGCTGCGTGTCCCTTGGACAGGATGAAGCGATCGCGCTCCTCCCACCCCGGCTCGCTCGCACGATATCTCATGAGACCGGAAAACCACAGGGAGGTGATTATCTCTACGGCCGAGAGCGATCCTCCCGGGTGACCGCTGCCGGCGGCGGTTGTCATACGCACGATGTTGCAGCGCATGCGATTGGCGATGGCCTCCAGCTCTTCCGTGCTGGTTAGTGCCTTGCTAGTTTCCATTGCTCTCCTGTTCCAGGCGCCACTTATGGTACGCCATGATAAAGGGATCCAAATTGCCTTCTTCCAATACAGAGGTAACGTTGCCGGTTTCAAAGCCGGAGCGCACGTCTTTAATGAGTTGATAGGGGTAGAGCACGTAATTCCTGATCTGATTACCCCAGGCTGCCTCGACGCGGTCGCCGCGCAGCGCGCTTATCTCGGCCTCTCGCCGGGCTCTCTCCAGCTCAAAGAGGCGCGAGCGCAATATCTTCATCGCCGATTCTTTGTTCTGGAGTTGCGACTTCTCGTTTTGGCAGCTTACCACCGTGCCCGTGGGAATATGGGTGATGCGCACCGCCGAGTCGGTGGTGTTGACACTCTGGCCTCCCGGGCCACTTGAACGGAAAACATCAATGCGCAGGTCGCCGTCGTTGATCTGCACTTCCAGATCGTCCGGCAAAACCGGCAGCACCTCCACCCCGGCAAACGTGGTGTGGCGACGCTTCTTCTCATCTGTGGGAGAGATGCGTACGAGGCGGTGGGTACCGCTTTCTGCCCTGAGCAGCCCGTAGGCATCGGGACCCGAGACAATAAAAGTAGCGCTATCGATACCTACCACATCTCCCGAGGGAACGTCCAGCACCTCAACCTTGAACTTCTTTCCCTGAGCATAGCGAAGGTACATCTTGTAAAGCATGTGAGCCCAGTCCTGAGCCTCAAGACCCCCCTGACCGGGATTAACCGAGACGATGGCATCGCCGTGGTCATATTCTCCGTCAAACCACGAGGAGAGCTCTATCTCAGAGAGCAAGAGATCCAGTTCGGCCTCTGACTGCAGGGCATCCTCGTCCATCTCCAGCTCATAGGCGGCCTGCGCATCAGCCAGCAGGGACTCCGCCTTTTCATATTGGGCAAGTGCGTTACGCAAAACGGAGGCCTGACGGCTCAACTCCTGGGCTTTGCTGGTGTCATCCCAAAACCCCGGTTGACTGGTGGCCTCATCGAGGCTGTCGAGCTCCTTGCGCTTGGTATCTAACTGCAGGTAAGACTCAGCCTGTTTGAGGCGCTCGGCCAGATCATTCAATTGTTCTTTTCGGTCTTCAGCCATTAGGTGTTTTGAGCTCCGTGACACTTCTTGTATTTTTTGCCGCTCCCGCAGGGACAGAGGTCGTTGCGACCCGCCGTTGCATAGGGGTCCTCTTTATCCTTGACC
>JAISPK010000011.1 GCA_031274985.1 Coriobacteriales bacterium
CCCGCCTTCGCGGGAACGACAGGGGGGCATGGGTTCCCGCCTTCGCGGGAACGACCGGGGGGCATGGGTTCCCGCCTTCGCGGGAACGACAGGGGGGGGGTGCGGGAACGACAGAGGGGGCAGTGTTTACTCACTACAGTTCACGATCCGAGCGTGTCTATTTACTGATACGCGGGCTAAAAAGGCTGAGGTCAGGGAAAGGAGTGAGTGCTCTATCAAATATTTTTGCGATTATCGCTTGTTGAGTGCCAGGCCGCTAAGACAGGTTCTGTGATTCCACCAGGTACTCGGCGCCGTACATTTGTCTGAGCTTGGGCTTTTCTATCTTGCCGGTGGCATTGCGGGGCACATTGGCAAAGATAATCTTGCGCGGGCGCTTGTAGCGCGGCAGCTCAGAGGCAAACGTCATGACCTGCTCCTCGGTAAGCACGTGCCCCTCTTCTACCTGAATGATAGCGGCAGATGCCTCGCCGAGGCGCTCGTCGGGAATGCCGATGACGGCCACGTCTTTGATGTCCGGATGAGTGTGGAGGAATTCTTCTATCTGCACCGGGTAGATGTTCTCGCCACCGGAGATGATGACGTCCTTCTTGCGGTCTACCAGGAAGATGAAACCATCTTCATCCTGCATGGCCATATCGCCGGTAAAGAGCCATCCGTCTCTGAGGGCAACAGCCGTTGCCTCAGGATCACGGTAATACTCGAGCATCACGCCATCGCCCTTTACACAGAGCTCGCCCACGCTACCTTGAGCAACCACGGCGCCGTCTTCTCCCACGATCTTGGTCTGCCAGCCATAGCCGGCAATGCCGATGGCGCCGACTTTTTCGATGTTTTCCACGCCCAGATGCACGCAGCCCGGGCCGATTGATTCCGAAAGCCCGTAGTTGGTGTCGTAGGCATGCTCGGGAAAGTACTTGAGCCAGCGCGCAACCAGGCTGCGCGGCACCGGCTGCGCCCCGATATGCATCATGCGCCACTGATCAAGTTGGTAGTCGGCAATCTTGAGGTCGCCGCGGTCAAGTGCGCTGAGTACGTCCTGCGCCCAGGGAACCAACAGCCAAACGATGGTGCACTGTTCGCTCGAGACCGCGTCAAGTACTGACTTCGGCTCCGTGCCCTTGAGCAGTACGCCCTTGCCTCCCACGAGGAAGGAGCCGAACCAGTGCATCTTGGCGCCGGTGTGGTAGAGCGGCGGAATGCACAGGAACACGTCGTCATGGGTCTGGCCATGGTGGGCCTGTTCGGTGTAACAGGCGTGCATAAGCGAGCGGTGATTATGCAAAATTGCCTTAGGAAACCCGGTGGTACCGGAAGAGAAGTAGATAGCCGCCAAATCGTCATCGGTTAACTCGACATCAGTAAACTTTGAGGAGCAGTCTGCGGTGAGCTCGTGGTAGTCCTCAGAAAAAGTGGGGCTTGAGCCGGTTCCGCAATAGATGAGCAGCCTCCCCCGGTTGATGTCGTCGGCGATCTCTTCAACACGGCCGATGAACTCCGGCCCAAAGATAAGCACGTCCACCTCGGCCAGATCTACGCAATACTTGATTTCGTCGGCGGTATACCTGAAGTTAAGCGGTACGGCCAGTGCACCGGTCTTGAGGACGCCAAAATAAACGGGGAGCCATTCCAGACAGTTCATGAGGAGGATGCCGACCTTGTCGCCTTTTGCCACACCTCTGCTGGTGAGCATATTGGCCACGCGGTTGGCTTTTTCGACAAAAACGCTCCAGGTTATCTCGCGCCTATACGGAGCAATGCTCTCCGGCTGGATGAGCTCGTATTCCTTCCAGGTGACATGCCTGATAGCCTCACGGCCTGGATTGATCTCGACAAGAGCTACTTCTCCACCGTACAACCGCTTGTTCTCTTCAAGGATCTTGGTAATTGGCATAAGAAATCAACCTCTCTCGGGGGGACGGGCCAGGGTCTTACTGATTACAGAGTGCGCTAAGAATGAAACCTCATTGAAAAGGTGCCGATCTGTACTAACGTGCCGTCGGTGAGCTCAGCACGGTCAGTTACTTTGCCGTCTATCCAGGTGCCGTTCAAGGAACCCAGGTCTTTTAACACCAGCTTTTCGTCTTTTTTCTCGATGATGGCGTGGCGACGCGAAACAGTCATATTGTTGAGAAAAAGATCGCATTCCGGATCGCGGCCGATTACCACCGGTAGGGGGTCAAGATCAAAGATCTGTCCTTGCAGGGGGCCTTTGGTAACGGTGAGGGTTGGTTTGCCACGATGGATTGTGCCGCGTGAAGGTATTCCTGCGGTTCCCGGAGAAGGGAGTTCCTGGGTTATGCCAATCAGCATAAATCCGCAGCACGAACAGGCATTGCCTGCTGGATCAACAGGCTGATTGCATACAGGACAGGTCGCGATTTCGTTCAAGGCCCTCACCAACTTTCAGACGGACAAGTATCATAACAAAAAACTCCGTTTGCAGGGCTGTTATGGCAGTTTTTTTGTGAAAATCAGGTTTGTGGTTTTTGGGGTAAATCAGGGATTATCAGCTCGCTCTTGAGGCGGATGTCCGTTTTTTCGTGAGCCGGCTTGCCATTGAAGCCACCCCAGAAACGCTGCCAGGCAATGCCGATGCCTTCCCAGAAACTCGGCGCCAGAACCGTCTCGTCAATGATCACCTCTGAGGTCATCAGCACCTCACCGCCCTGAGACCAGATAATCTGGCCGCAGACCCGGCCTTTTGTGGCCTCTCCCCCGATATCGTCAATGATGATCTCCTGGGTGATGGGCCCTCTGAGATCAAAAAACTCTATGCGCACTGCCGTGGGAACATACGCAGACACCGCTTTATCGATCCAGCTGAGCAGGGCCACGTCGGCAACCTTTTGCTCTGTGTTAATCAGCTCGATAGTTCTATAGTGCCTAAATCCCCACTCCAGCAATTGGGCGGAATCAACAAAGCGCCGCTCTTCTGTGGGGGCATTGAATACCACCGAATAGAGCTCGAGACCATTTGCCTGACCGGCTCCCACAAAGCAGTACCCCGCCTCTTCGGT
>JAISPK010000045.1 GCA_031274985.1 Coriobacteriales bacterium
GTGCTCGTGGGTGTGGGTGTGCATGGGGGTGTGCTCGTGGGTGTGGGTGCGGGTGTGGGTGTGGGTGTGGGTGTGGGTGTCTGTTTGAGGGCTCTTTTTTGTTTGCGTTGTTTTTTGCACCTCAACGCGCTTGGATCGCAGTACTCTGCTGCGAATAAACGCGATGATCACCGCGGCCAGCAAAAAGCCTATGAGAAACCCACCGGTCGGTCCGGCCAAAACAGCAATACCGCCTCGCATGCCGGAGAACACCGGCAGACCGAGGCAACCAAGCGCCAGGTACCCGCCCACCGCTGCCACCGAGTAGGCAGGAGGCAGGAGGCAGATCACGAGGCCAACTACCAGAGATTGCAAGGTAAAGGGCACCGGGCCAAAGGGCACAGCAATAAGGGCGCCAACCGAGATGAGCGCGATGCTCAGGCCGGTCAAAGCCAGTGATTGGGTTTTGGATCGTGCGGCCATCGATTCCCTTCTTTTGGAATAAACGATTGTAACGCAATGCTTTCTCTCTTACACGACCTTCCTGATACTCTGCTCGAATTGAGCTGCTGTCAGTCTCATGGCAACTTATAATGGTGCTAACCAAAACGCAAATCATTTGAGCGTTTCGGCGAGAGGAAGGGACCATGTACTACGCAACTACTTGCACGTCGCCCCTTGGCACTCTGACTCTGGCGAGTAACGGAGAACAACTCCTGGGCCTTTGGCTCAAGGAGCAGAAGTATCACGGATGCACCCTTTTTGAAGAGATGGTCCAAAACGATAATCTGGAGGTGTTTAAAAAAACCAGGTTGTGGTTGGAGCGCTATTTTGACGGGCAGAAGCCAGGGCCGCATGAGCTGCCGCTCGCCCCTCCTGGCAGTGAATTTCGCCAGGCGGTCTGGAAGCTGCTCTGCCAGATACCCTATGGCGAAGTGACCACCTACGGAGCCATAGCCCACAAGATCGCTGCTGATAGAGACAAGGCGCGTTTGCCTGGTAAAGCACTTGGCGCAGGCAAGGCGCGTATGTCGAGTCAGGCAGTTGGTGGAGCGGTTGGACACAACCCTCTCTCGATTATCATCCCCTGCCATAGAGTCGTCGGATCAAACGGAAGCCTGACCGGCTATGCAGGCGGCCTGCCTCTCAAAATAAAACTCCTCAAGCTTGAAGGGGTTGATGTCTCGCAGTTCTTTGTCCCCCAAAAAGGCACTGCCCTCTAAGCCACGTCAGAAGCGCCCAATTTTCCGGCGCAAAGTTTGACCATTTCAATAGGTCACGTTAAATTTCAATATGCCACGTTAATAAAGTTAAAAACCATGAAGAAACGCTGCCCGGCAGAGCAGGAGGTTTGGTGTCGTCTGCCTATGCGACCTCAGTAAGCTCGCCGGTGTCGGAATCGATGATAAAGCCTTGCACCCTTCCAGACGAGGGAATAAACGGGTGTGTTCTGATTAACCCTACGCTGCACCGGACCGACTCCTCTAAAACGCTGAATCCTTCAAGCCAGGCCTCCAGATTGATCCCCTCAATGCGGGCGGCTTCAAAAACCTCGTCCGTGATACCGGCTTGCTTCATCAGGGTACTCATGGAAAAACAACTCATGCCCTGAGCGCCGCAGTCGGTATGCGCAATGACCATGATGTCCTGCACTCCCAGCTGATGTACGGCAACGAGCAGCGACCGCATGACCGCCCCGTAGTGACCATCGACCTCAGCCCCTGCAACTTTGATGATGCTGGCATCTCCATTGCGCAGCCCCAGAGCCGCTGGCAGCATGGTGGTGAGCCTGGTATCCAAACAGGTTACCAGGGCCAGATGCTTTGCGGGCTTTCTCTGGGCCTTGAACGGCTGTCCCTCCGCACGGGCAACGAAACCCTTGTTATACGCAAGCAGGTCGGCAATAAGACAATTGTTCACAGGACTTACCGCTTACTCTGTCGCACGATAGGTGGCACGGTCTGCCACACGGACGTTGATATACGTGATAGTACCTTCGTATTCTGCGAGCAGGGTGGCAATAGCCCGCTCCTTTGCCTCGATATCTTCAGCAGCACCAAAAGCTACCCCCACGTTGTTATAGAGGGTAAACGTGGTTTTCACAGCATCCGGCGCAGAGATGACGGCAACCATTCCCCTCATCTCCGAAGAGAACCCTCTGAGCATTGCCAGAGCATTGACCACCCCTTCATCGGTCTCCAGAACACCGGACTGAGGCCTCACTGCTGCAGAGATGTCCTTGATCTTGGGGATCTTGACGAGTTCTTCGAGGTTTATCCGCACGCCACTGATGCTGTCGTTGTCAATCTGCCCTATCCAACAGCCGTCTTCGGCAATGGCCCATTGCTGCACTGAATCATTGGCTGTCTCCGGCACGATGCTCACCACGGCCGCAATCGGCTGCTCGGCTATGCGCAAAATGAGGGTGTCCGGAAACCCAGACTCAACACTTGCTTCCCTGATCCAGGGGTCTGCCAGAAGTCGGGCACGGATGCCTTCTTTGTCGGTCCTGAAAAAGGTAGAGCCCTCGGGCACGTCAGCTAATTTGGTCACATAACCACTCATGAGCTTGACGTTGCCTGCGACGGATATCTGCTTTATGGGAAAGATGCTGGAAAAGTAGAGTGCCGTGACGACACCGCACAACACCACAGCCAGGGCTAAAAGGGCAAAGAGCTTGATTTTTATACCTTGCGGCAAAATCTGAGCACCTCGCGCAGACGCAGAAGTCGAGCGTTGCGTGCGGCGCGTGCTCCGTGGGCTCGTTTGGGTGTTGCGGGAGGGTCGACGAGCGGTTGTGCTGCCGGAGGATTTTTTACGTTCGGCAGAAGAAGCCTCCAGGCCATCGGCAGAATCGAGGACATAGGGTGTTTTGGGGTGTACCTGCCGTGATGATCTCACGTGGGTACGCTCAGTTTGTTGTTTTCGTTTCCTCGAAGCCGATGAATTGGACCTCTGTCTGAAGTTCTGTGCCATATTCTTCTTTCACGCGATGACGTATCTCCCTGATTATAGCAAGGACATCTGCCGCAGTTGCCGAGCCGTTATTTACAATGAAGTTTGCATGCTTTGAGGATACCTCAGCGCCACCTACCCGATAGCCCTTGAACCCCAGACCCTCGATTATCGCACCGGCACTATCACCGGGGGGATTCCTGAACACCGAACCGGCAGAAGGCTTATTGAGCGGCTGTGTCGCTTTGCGGCGACCCAGCAACGCCTCCATCCTACCCTGTATCTGCGCCACGTTGCTCGGCTTGGCCAAAAGCTCGGCCTCTACGATGATGTCACCGGGGGTAATACCGCTGCAGCGATACTCCCAGGGCAGTTCGTAGCCCTGCACCCGCAGCAAGCCCACCTCGGGCCGATAGACGGTGAGACTTGCGACAATCGCGCCGATTCCCTCGGTAGACGTGCCGGCATTCATAACCAAAGCTCCGCCGAGCGTGCCGGGGATGCCAACGGCAAACTCAAATCCGCTGAAGCCGTTCTTAAAGGCGGTTTGCACCAGATTGGCGAGAATGACCCCGCTACCGGCTACCAGGGGGACCGTAGCCCCGTCCACCTCGCCAAGGACGATTTCTTTGAACTGGCCGGTGAGCGTGAGTACCATGCCGCGCCAGCCCTGGTCGTGTACCAGCAGATTGCTGCCTCTTCCAATCACTGCCCAGGGCATCTGCTCAGCAGCTGCCACCGTCAGGCAAACCTGCAAATCGTGCACACTGGCGCACTCCACAAATAGTGAAACCGGCCCACCAATCTGGTAGGAGGTGCGGCGATTCATCGGCTCATCGAGGTAGACGTTGCCGTCCAGGCTGCCCCTGAGTTCGCTATAGGCATCAAGAATAGCCATCTATTGTTCCTGTAGCTTTCTTAACTCCTCAAGGATCCTGGGCGCCTCATAGGTCACGTCCCCTGCCCCCATGGTCAAAACGAGGCTGCCCGGCTCTGCCAGAGCGGCCATAGCTGCGGCAAGCTGGTCGCGATCGTCAATGAAGCGCAGGCGCGCGGTGGGCTTGTGCTTCTTGATTGCCTTGAGCATGCGATTTGAGTCAATGCCGGGGATGGGAGTCTCTCCCGCAGAAAAAACCGGCATGAGGGTGATGGTAGTAGCGTTGTCAAACGAGGTGGAAAACTCCGTGAGAAACGCCTGCGTTCGCGTGTAGCGGTGCGGCTGAAAGAGGAGGTGAACCGACGAGAACCCGAGGCTCCTGGCCGCTTTGAGCGTGGCGTCGATCTCGGTGGGATGGTGCGCGTAGTCGTCCACGACCAACACGCCGTTGGCCTCGCCGATATGGTCAAAGCGGCGGTGCGCTCCCTCGTAGGTGCTCAGCGCACGGGCAGACTCCTTGCGGTCAAAACCCAGCCAGTCAAGCACCGCCATCACCGCGGTAGCGTTGAGGAGGTTATGCAAGCCGGGGGATTTGCTCAGGCTGATGGGTACTTTCCCGCCATCCTTGAAGCAAACCTCCTGGCTTACGGGATCAAGGCGCACGTCCGCCTCATCAGAGGTGCCGTAGCTCAACACCGGTTTGCCACTTTGGCAGGCAAGCTCAAGCAAGCCGGGGCTCTCCGCGCACACAACGGCTATGCCCTCCGGGTGGAGCTTGTCCAAAAACGCCAGGAAGGAGTGCTCGATCTCTTCAAAGCTCTTGAAGTGATCCATGTGGTCGGCCTCTATGTTGGTGATGACTGCCACCTGAGGATCCAGCTCAATAAAGGAGGAGTCGGATTCATCGGCCTCTACCACCATATAGCCGGCCTTGGAGTAATGGGCGCTGGACTCGTAGGCATTGAGCACGCCGCCGATGAGAAACGCCGGGTCATTGCCCATCTCGGTAAGTGCGGTAGCCAGCATTGCCGAAGTGGTGGTTTTACCATGCGTGCCCGCCACGGCCAGCATCTTGTGGTTGCGACCCAGCCACGCAAGCATTTTGGCGCGGTGCCATACCGGGATGTTGCGCTCGCAAGCGGCGATGATCTCGGGGTTGGTTGCCGGTATGGCCGTGGAGGCCACCACCAGCTCAAGGGAACTATCAGCCACATTGGCTTCTTTGTGTTCAAAGTGCAGCTCGACATCCTCGCCCAGTAGGGTTTGGAGGTAGCTGCTCTCGCGCAGGTCCGAACCGGACACCTGCATGCCACTCTTGTGGGCAAAATAGGCAAGTCCGGCCATGCCGGAGCCTGCCACGCCCACAAAATGGACTCTCTTGTAATCGTGCTCTGATGAATTGGAACTCAACGTACTCCTTGTAGATAATTTTCGTGTGATTTACCCATGAAATGCTAACATAAAAGACCCGTGTGTTATCCTACAGCTATGAAACAACGCCAACCATCTGTTGCACGCTCCACCGCTTTGATGTCTGTAGCCACGCTTACTTCCCGGGTCACGGGCCTGGCTCGTACCTTTGTCATGGCTTCTGCGGTGGGAACTACATTTGTTGCCTCGGCCTATCAAGTGGCCAATACCATGCCCAACATGATCTACGAATTGGTGGCCGGAGGGCTGCTCAATGCGGCTTTTGTGCCGCTCTATCTGCTCCATTTGCAAAAGTACGGGCGCGAAGGCGGCAACCGCTACGCTTCTAACCTCCTCAATATCGTGGTGTTGGCCATGGGCGTGTTGAGCGTACTGGCCGCCGTTTTTGCTCCGCAGATCATTGCCACGCAAACCTTTATGACCTCCATGGACGCACAGGTTGTCACGGTGGCGGTTGACTTCTTTCGCATATTTGCCGTACAGCTGCTCTTTTAAGGCATCGGCGGTGTG
>JAISPK010000121.1 GCA_031274985.1 Coriobacteriales bacterium
ACCGAAAAAACCGGCGTGCAGGTAGATGTCATTACTTCTGCTTCCGGCCAATATGAGACAACCTTGAAGGCAGAGATGGCAAAGAGCCAGGCGCCCACGCTCTTCCAGGTAAACGGGCCGGTAGGCCTCGCAAGCTGGAAGGACTATTGCTACGATCTGACCGGCTCCAAACTGATGAGCGAACTGACAAGCGATGAGTTTGCCTTGATGAATGGATCAGAAGTGGCCGGCGTTGCCTATGTTGTTGAAACCTACGGCATCATCTACAACAAAGACCTCCTGAAAAAAGCTGGCTATACCGAGGCTGACATCAAAAACTTCGCAGACTTAAAGAAAGTTGCAGAGGACATCACTGCCCGCAAGGACGAGCTGGGCTTCTCGGCCTTCACCTCTGCAGGAATGGATCCCTCGTCTG
The DNA here is from genome assembly GCA_031274985.1 of Coriobacteriales bacterium. Taxonomy (GTDB): domain Bacteria; phylum Actinomycetota; class Coriobacteriia; order Coriobacteriales; family UBA8131; genus WQXH01. The sequence goes on from JAISPK010000121.1 coordinate 416, forward strand.
ACTGGCGCTTCAAAACCCATCTGGCAAATCTACCTATCTACTATGAATACAAAGAGCTGGGCATAGGGTCGACCCCTGCGATTGAAGGATTGTATCTCGACAATTACAAGGCGATTTGGGACCTGTACATCAACAACTCCACCGTTGGGCCTAAGCTCCTGAGCACCAAGACCGGCGATGACGCTGTGGCAGAATTTGTCACCGGGCAGGGCGTGTTCTATCAAAACGGCACCTGGGCATACGGAGATATCAGTGCGATTGGTGATGAGAATCTGGGTATGCTGCCTATTCTCATTGGAGCTCCGGGAGAGGAGACCCAGGGTCTCTGCACCGGTACTGAGAATTACTGGTGCGTAAATGGCCAGGCTTCACCCGAGGACATTCAGGCTACGCTGGACTTTTTGTACTGGTGCGTAACTTCTGATGAAGGCGTCAACGCAATGTGTGTTGACATGGGCTTTGTGATTCCTTTTAAGAAGAATATACCGGCGGCAAATCCTCTGGTTAACATCGCAAACGAGTACATCGCCAACGGGTATGTCCCCGTTGCCTGGACATTTCCTACCATGCCCTCTGAGCAGTGGAAGAATGACGTTGGCTCGGCATTAACCGCATATGCCGCCGGAACAGTTGGTTGGGACGCGGTTGTTGCAGCCTTTGTGGACGGTTGGGCTACCGAGTACGCGGCGGTTAATAAGTAATATCGCCTGTTGATACGAGGCGGGCGGAAACGTCCGCCTCGTAGTTCTCTCGTAGAGAGGAGCTATCGGATGGATAAAGCTCTCCGGCGGTCTTTTCCGGTATTTGTTTTACCGACGCTTGCTGCTTTTTGCATTGGCTTTCTCGTCCCCTTCTTTATGGGTCTTTGGCTCTCCTTTACCGAATTCACTACCGTGCAAAATGCGACGTTTGTCGGCTTCAAGAACTATATCGCGGCATTTGCAGACCCAACCTTTCTCTCTTCATTTGGTTTTACGGCGCTTTTTGCCGTCACGAGCCTCATTTTGATCAACGTAATTGCTTTTGCGCTTGCCATGGCGCTGACCCGCAAATTCGCCGGCACAAATATCTTTAGGACCATATTCTTTATGCCCAACTTAATCGGCGGCATTGTGCTGGGCTATATCTGGCAGCTCATCATCAACGGCATCCTTGCCTATTTTGATGTGGCTCTGGCGGTTTCTGCAAAGTTTGGATTCTGGGGACTGATCGTACTCGTCTGCTGGCAGCAGATCGGCTATATGATGATTATCTATATCGCCGGGCTGCAGATGATTCCGGAAGAGGTCAAAGAAGCCGCCGACATAGACGGAGCAAACGGTAGAAAGCGTCTGTTTGGCGTCACCCTGCCGATGATGATGCCGTCCATAACAATCTGCACCTTTTTGACCATTACCAACGGGTTCAAACTGTTTGACCAGAACCTGGCGCTTACCGCCGGCGAACCCGGTCGCGCAACAGAGATGCTGGCCTTGAACATCTTCAACACTTTCTATGGGCGCGTTGGCTTTGAAGGGGTCGGGCAGGCAAAGGCTGTCCTGTTCTTTATCCTTGTGGTGGTGATTGCCTTGATACAGCTGAGGATCACTAGAACCAAAGAGGTGCAGGCATGAGCAACAAAAAAGCCAAAAGAACCTTTGCTACCCTGTTGCTGGCCGCGCTGAGCATCGTCTACGTCTCTCCTCTGTTTATCATCTTATTCAACTCGTTCAAGTCAAAAACGTTTATCAATCTGCAGCCGTTTACGCTGCCCAACGCAGAAACCTTCGCAGGCTGGGAAAACTACCTCGTTGGTATAGAAAAGTACGGATTCCTTGACAGCGTTTGGTGGTCGCTCATAATCACCGTTGGCTCAGTCTTTGCGATACTGCTCTTCTGCTCGATGTTTGCCTGGTTTATCACCAGAGCAAAAACCTGGTATTCAAAGATCCTCTTCCTTCTGTGTATATTTTCTATGGTCGTGCCGTTTCAGATGGTCATGTTCACCCTGTCAAAAACTGCGGACATGCTCAAACTGAATACCCCCTGGGGTATCGTAATCGTCTATCTGGGGTTTGGCGCAGGCCTCTCGGTGTTCTTATTCAGCGGTTTTGTCAAAGGCATCCCGCTCGAGATTGAGGAGGCCGCTACCATCGATGGCTGTGGCCCGGTGAGAACCTTTTTCAGAGTGGTGCTTCCCATCATGCAGCCCACCTATATCACGGTTGGCATTTTGCAGACTATGTGGATCTGGAACGACTTTCTCCTCCCGTATCTCGTCTTGGACCAGAGGTACTACAAGACTATCCCTATGATTATCCAAATGATGAAGGGAAGTTTTGGTCGGGTGGACATGGGCGCAGTCATGGCTTGTTTGGTAATGGCCGTGATACCGATGATTGTGTTTTATCTGTCGGCTCAGAAACATATCATTGGGGGCGTTGCCGCTGGTGCGGTAAAAGGGTAAGCCGTGAAGCAGGGCAAAAGTAACCCTGTCGGGTCGGCCAATCCTGCTCGTTCAGTCGACGCTGCCTTATCGGTCAGGTCGGCAAACTCTGCCCTCTCGGCCAGATCTTCGTGCATACTTTTGCCGGTGAGCTCTCTGCCGTCTCCTTACGGCATAGGGACTTTTGGTAAGGCAGCCTTTGAATGGATAGATTTTCTCCACGAAGCTAAGCAGGGTTATTGGCAGGTGTTGCCTCTCAGTCCTACCGGATTTGGAGACAGCCCGTACCAGAGTTTTTCTGCCTTTGCCAAAAACCCCTATTTCATCGATTTGGACATCCTGTGTGAAGAAGGCCTTCTCTTGCCGTCCGAGTTTGCGGATATACGCTGGGGGCGCTCGGACAAGCAGGTGGACTACGCCACACTCTATCAGTACCGGGAAGGTGTTCTTCGTAAAGCCTTCTCGCGTTTTACCGACGCAGCCCTTCTTGACGATTTTGCCACGGCTCATTCCTGGTTTGATGACTACGGTCTTTTTATGGCCATTAAGAACCTGCAAGGGCAGAAATCCTGGCAACAATGGGACGAGCCTCTGCGTCTCCGTGATCCGGGCACGCTTGTTGGCATACGGAAGGAGTTAGCGGAGGACATTCGATATCACGCTTTTGTGCAGTATCAGTTTGAGCGTCAGTGGCGCGCTGTTCACGAGTACGCCAATAATAAAGGAGTCAGGATAATAGGCGATGTCCCCATTTATGTTGCACTGGACAGCGCCGATGTCTGGTCAAGCCCGGAGCTGTTTCAATTGGACGATAATTACGCCCCAACTGAGATTGCCGGATGCCCGCCCGATGGCTTCTCCGCAGAGGGTCAGGTTTGGGGAAACCCGCTCTATAATTGGGAAGCTATCGCAAAGACGGCTTTTCTCTGGTGGATACAGCGGCTAGAGAGTAATTTTGATTTATACGACATGGTCAGGATCGACCACTTTCGCGGGCTCGAAAGCTATTATGCAATCCCTTATGGTTCTAAGAGCGCAAAGGATGGGCAGTGGAAACCGGGCCCCGGCATGCTCTTTGTCAATGCCATAAAAGAGGCCCTGCCATATGCTCACATCATTGCAGAGGATCTTGGGTTTTTGACGGAGGGCGTGCAGAAACTGCTGAAAGACAGCGGATATCCGGGCATGAAGCTGATTCAGTTTGCTTTTGATTCCCGGGCATCAGAGAGTGATCAGCCGGATTCTTATGAAAAAAACATGGTGGTTTACCCGGGTACTCATGATAACGACACCATAAGGGGATGGAGCAAGACCGCGCCGCGCGCATCGGTCAAAAGTGCAATGAAGTATTTTGGGATCTGGCGCAAACGCCTTTTGCCTGGCAAAATGATAGACCTGGCCATGCAGTGCCCGGCAGATCTGATAGTCATTCCCCTACAGGACTGGCTTGAGCTGGGCAGCGAAGCCCGGATGAACACCCCTTCTTCAACGGGCGGCAACAACTGGCGCTGGCGACTGGAGAAGAAAGCGCTGACCAGAGAGCTTGCCTCACATATTGCAGAGAAAACCGTGAAAAACGAGAGGAATAAGGGTTGGCAGTGAAACGCTTCTTGCTCTTTATCAAAGGAGACTTTTGGGATCTGATAAAGCTGAACCTGCTGTTTTGCGTCGCAGCTCTTCCTTCGATAGCCCTCTTTATCCTGAGCTTTATCAGCCCGCTTGGAGTAGTGGCTTTAGTTTTGTCTTTAGCGGCTGCGTTTCCGATAGGCGGGGCTTGCTCTGCGTGCTTGTTTTGCATCGCCGCACTGTTACGTGGTGCCTCCGGTGACGTGTGGCACGATTTCTTGCGCAAGCTCAAAGAAAACATCAAGCAAGCGTCAATCCCGGGAGTTCTCTACACCGGCTTTATCTACCTCCAGGTATTCTTGTGGCAAAGCTTTACCTTGTCCGATACAAGCATCGGATGGTTGCTAGCGACAGCCCTCTCCCTTCTGGTCTTTGGGATGGTTGCGCCCTATGTCTTTCTTCAGATTGCCTATATCGATCTTAAGACTTCAAAAATCCTTACCAACAGTCTTCTGCTGTCGTTTGGCAACTTTGGCAGAAGCATCCTGGGGTTTTTGTGCAGCGGCATCGTCTGGTTTGTGTTTCTCCTGACTTTTCCGGGCTCACTGCCTTTTTCGCCCTTGCTGCTGATACTGGGCTTTTCCGTTTCATGGCTCATGACACTCCTGTGTATATGGCCGCCCGTAAACAAGCAGTTTGCTATTGAAGAAACGCTGAACAGCCGGCACGAAACCTCTGATGACACGTGACGCAAGCGTTTCGTGTAAGCGTTACCCGCTTAGCGATTCCGCCGCAGTTGATGATGACTTGAGCAGGTCTTTTGCACTGTCAAGCAACTTGAGACTTGTCTGCGTTATTCTGCGTTTTAGTGTGCGCAAACAAGCAAAATACATGATACTATGTTGCCACACAAACTATGGGGGAATAAGGGGTTACTGACAAAAGGGATAGGTGAGGCCTATCAGGATTTGCTCAGGCAGTCGTCGTCTTACCCATCGAGTCATCGAGGGCTATATAATGCCGTCCAAAACACTTAAAGTGTTCCTGACCATATGTCTCCTGTTTACCTGTTTTCTCCCTGCCGCTTTTGCTACCCCGGACGAAGAAAGCCTCTTTACGCTCACGCAGGATGAAGACACAAACAGCGATTTTAACGCAAACGAGCTAGAACCCTTTGATTTGGGCTCATACGAGATTGAGCCCTTTGGGTCAGACACAGACACCGGAGCTGATCCGCTAGGCATAGTGCCCGGGGTTACGATGCCCTCTGTATCCGGTGGACCCGAGAGAAGCGAACTCGAAGTCTTCTCGTCGAGCGGCCTCATTGAAACGCTCAACGTGCCCGAGGAATGCTTTGTTGAGTCACCTTATGCTCTGGCGGACTCACCGCTGGAGTTTCAAGTAGTACCGCTACTCTACAACGGCCCGGATTCCGAGAAGATTGTGCTTACCATCATGGGAGATGGCTTCACCGCATCTGAACAGGATTATTTTGTTCAGTCGGCAAAGACTGTGAGCGACTCTGTATTGGGCTTCTTTCCGTTTAGTGCCTTTAAGGATTGCTTCAATGTCTATGCCATCAAAGTTGTTTCAAATGCGTCCGGTGCTGCTTATCACCCGGACCAGTTGATTGATAACTACTTTGGCTCTACCTTCTATTATGATAGAGTTACCGAGAGGCTGCTCTATCTCACCAGATCTTCCCGAGTGTATGATGTGCTCAGAGCCTATACGCCCGATTACAATATGCCCGTTGTTTTGGTTAATAGCACAAAGTTCGGTGGAGCCGGAGGGGCTTTTTCTGTTATCTCACTTGAACCAACCGCTCAGCAGGGCTTAGTACATGAGCTCGGGCATTCTGCCGGCGGATTGTTAGACGAATACTGGTGGGCGCCCAACGCTGCTGAAGCTGCCAATATGACGCAGAACAATAATCCCGCCACCAATAAGTGGAAGACCTGGCTCGGCTACGAGGGTGTTGGTATCTATCCGCACGAGGAGAGCCCAAATTGGTTTCGCCCGCACCAAGAGTGCCAGATGCGCGAGTTGCAATATCCATTCTGTGAGGTGTGTGCCGCAGAACTCACCAGAAAAATGTCTAGTATTATCAAGGAGCCCTTCTATGGGCGCGACACTCTGACAACAGCAGATATTGCCAATGGTCTCACCCGAATTGGAGACTATACCTATTACGGCTGCGACAACTTGACCAGCGTAAGAATACCTAAGACTGTTCAGAGCATCGGACGCTACGCGTTTTTGCGTTGCACCAGTCTCACGTCAATCACAAACTTGTCCCCGATACCTCAGGCTATCGACAACACTACCTTTGCCGGTGTTGACCGATCCAAGATCACGCTCTCTGTGCCACCCGGAGCAAAAACAGCATATCAGTTGGCATCCTGGACCGGTTTTAAAGAGATCAAGGAAGATGCCGTTGAGGAGGAAACCGCAGCACTGACAAACATCGCGGTGACTACATCGCCTTCAAAAACCTCCTACTTCCAGGGCGAAACACTGAGCCTTGCCGGCCTGGCAATAACCGCTTACTACAGTGATAGCACCAATAAAACGGTAACAGGCTATACCACCGATCCGGCAAGCGGCACGGCGTTGAACAACACCGGCACCAAGACGGTCACGGTAACTTACACAGAAGGTGGCGTAACCAAAACCACCAGCTTTACCATTACCGTTGCAGCTTCCTCCGGACCGGCGCAGAAACCGAATATCATCACCCAGCCACAGAGCGCAACGGTGGGCAAGGGCACAATGCATACGCTTTCGGTAGTAGCGGAGTCTCCTGACGGAGGCACCCTGAGTTACCAGTGGTATCAATATGTGGACTCTGACTGGAAAGAAATAACCGGTGCCACTGGCTCCTCGTATACCCTTGATTGTAGCGTAGTCGGATTTTGCTATTATTGCGTTCGTATCACTAACACCAAGGGCTCCACAGAAGATTATCTCGACAGTGACATGCCCTTAATCAAGGTGACGGATGACCCCTTTGTGGCGGTGACCGATATCACCAACGTCCCTGCATCTGCCAAGGTGGGAACTCCGCTTACCCTCACCGGTATGGTGAGCCCGTCCAACGCAACCAATAAGACCATTACCTGGACACTAAAAAGCGCCGGCACCACTGGCGCAACGCTCAACGGCAGCACCTTGAATACCACCGCTGCCGGTACGGTAACGGTAACAGCCAGCGTAGCAAACGGCTCATCGCAAAGCGCGCCCTATACCAAGGATTTCAACATCACGGTTTCAACCGGGTCTTCCTCCGGACCGGCGCAGGATCCTATAATCATCGTCCAACCACAGGATGCAACGGTCGGGACGGGTTCGATGCATACGCTTTCGGTAACAGCGGAGTCTCCTGACGGAGGCACCTTAAGCTACCAGTGGCATAAGTCTCTGGGCGTTTTCTGGGAAGAAATACCCGGGGCGACCGGCTCTACGCACACCATTAGCTGTAGTACAGAAGGATTCTTCTTTTATTATGTAGTGGTCATAAACACTAAGTCCGGCGTTGACGGCACCACAGCAAAAGCAATCGCCAGCGATGCGGCCACAATCACCGTATGGAATGGTTACTTTGTAGCGGTAACTGATATCACCAATGTCCCCACGGCAACCAGGGTGGGAGTGCCGCTGGTGCTTACCGGAACGATATTTCCTTCCGCGGCAACGAATCAGACCATTGTCTGGACGATAAAGGATGCTGGTAACACCGGTGCTGCCCTTAATGGCAACACCTTGAACACGAGCGCCCCCGGTACGGTAACGGTAACAGCCAGCGTGGCAAACGGTTTCGCGCCCAACGTGGCGTTTGCAAAGGACTTCTCCATCACCATCAATGACATTGCACGGATGCCAAAGATCACCGCTCAACCGCAAGACGCAACAGTAGAGGTAAACACAACACATACCTTATCAGTAGCAGCGGAGTCCATGGATGAGGGCACCTTGAGCTACCAGTGGAATCAGTATGTAGATTATTCCTGGACAGCGATTGCCGGTGCTACGGGAAGCTCGCTTGTTGTTGACTGCAGTGAGCTCGGAATCTCACAATATAATGTTGAGGTCACCAACACCAAAACTATTGCCAGCGACACCACTACGAACATGGTCACGAGTGGCACGGCTACCATCACAGTCTATGCCCCGGCTGCCCCACCTGCCATCACCGCACAGCCGGCGAGTGCCCACGTGGAGATCTACACCACGCACACCCTCTCGGTAGGAGCCCAGTCCAGCGACGGAGGAACACTCAGCTATCAGTGGAACCACTACAGCGGCACTTCGTGGGAGCCCATCGGTGGTGCTACGGGCTCTACGCTTGCTGTGGAGTGCAACGCCACAGGCACCTCGCTCTTCAGCGTTACCGTCACCAACACCAAGACCTCCTACGGGGAGACCACCTACGCTTTAACTACCAGTGATACGGCCACCCTTACCATCGTGGACTACTTCGAGCCGGTCAGTGACATCACCGGGGTAGCCACCTTTACCAAGACAGGAACACCGCTGGCACTCAGCGGAGTGGTAGTGCCCTCCACGGCAACGAACCAGACCATCACCTGGACGATAAAGGATGCCGGCACCACCGGAGCCTCCCTCGCCGCCAACACCTTAAACACGAGCGCTGCCGGTACGGTAGTCGTGACGGCCACGGTGGCAGATGGCTTTGCACGGGGCGTGCCGTATGCCAAGGACTTCTCCCTTGCAGTCTATGCCCCGGCTGCCCCACCTGCCATCACCGCACAGCCGGCGAGTGCCCACGTGGAGATCTACACCACGCACACCCTCTCGGTTGCTGCACAGTCAACCGATGAAGGTACCTTGAGTTATCAGTGGTATCAGTTCCAAAGCTCTTCCTGGT
>JAISPK010000159.1 GCA_031274985.1 Coriobacteriales bacterium
TGCTTAAGAATTGCCAAAAGGCGAGGTTCTTAGCATGCTAGCATCCTGATTGAAAATCTCGATTTGCTAAACCGCAGGTCAAATATTTGCTACTTTTGTTAGCTATTTCAAGCAGAAAGCAAAACCTCGCCTTTTGGCAATTCTTAAGCAGAAAAACAGTTTATTTTTCTTGCGGGCTCTTGGCTACCAGTCGCCGGAGGCGACTACCTCAGTCGCTCGGCCAGGATCTTAAAGAGCAGCGTCTGCTCAACCGGCTTGGCCAGGTGGGCATCCATGCCTGCCGCCAGCGAAGCCTCGATATCTCCCCTGAAAGCATTGGCGCTCACCGCAACAATGGGAACCTCTGCGGCGTCCACACGCTCCATCTTGCGAATCGTGCGCGTTGCGTCGTAGCCATTCATTTCGGGCATCAACAGATCCATGAAGATAAAGGCGTAGTGGTTTACCGGGGAGGCGGCAAACATCTCTACCGCGATTTTGCCATTGAAGGCCTCTTCAACCGTGGCGTTGGTTTTTTTGAGAAATTCTTTGAGCACAAAGCGATTGGTGTCCAGATCCTCAACTATGAGGATGGCCCGTCCGCTGAGGTCCGGTATCTCCACCCGTTTGTTTGCATGACTAGGCTGAGCAGAGTCAGCCATGAGCAGGGCAAAGTCCTGGTCGAAGTCTTCGTCGGCGTAATCCATGTCGAGTCCGGCGGTATCGATGATGTTTGCCACGACGTCCCGGAGCTTTTGCGCCGCCTGATCGGCGGCCTCGAGGCTTTCTTTTCTTTTTGAGGGATCATCGGCTTCTTTGGCAAAGAAGATCATGCCCATAATCGTAGTGAGTGACGTGCGCATCTCGTGGCTCACCCGGGTGAGAAAACGGGCCTTAGCCAGATTGGCGGCCTCGGCAACGCGAATCCTTTCTTTGAGCTCGATGGTCTGCTGCTTGACCTGAACCTTGCAGTCAACCTCCCGGTCTTCAAACTCGAGGATGGCAAAGATGTGCTTTCTGGCAAAGGTAAAGTTGAGCCACGCAACACTCAGGGCTGCCGGAATCGAGAACAGGATGCCCACGGCCGGATCAAAGGAAATCAGATCTTTGACGGGATCAAGGAGCGTAATGGTGAGCAGCCAATAGTCTCCCCAATAAAAACCGGCAAAGGCGATGATAAGAGCAGCACTTTGCGCCCACGGCAATATCGGCAGCGCACTTAAGAGAAACAGGAATAATAAAAATTGGAGCAGATGGTAGTCGCTGGCAATGATAGAGACGCCCGGCGCGGCCTGCACAAAGGTCAGGATAATCAGACAGGAATACAGGAGGGCAAACCGCGTCTTGGGGTTTTTGAAGTGACCACGGGAGATAAGGCCGAAGAGAACAGCAAAGCCCACCCCCAACACCAAGGCTGCAATTCTGACGATGAACACATAGTTATCCGGCGACCATTCATAAGCGCTGGAAAGACCCGGCGCGCCATACCTGACATAGCTGGTACTGGAGAAGAGCGCGGCAACCTGAAGCGCTGCAAATGCAAGGCAAAACACCAGCATGCGGGGCGCATTGGCCTTAAGAAGCTGCTGGCGAAAACGCTTCCGGGCAAGAGAGTCAACGGTCTTTTTCTTAAAACTGGCGCCCGGCTCAGCCATCAGCGCTCACCCTCTTTGTAATAGCTCCTGCCGCTCATCCTCCCCGTTAATGCAACTGCCATTCATCCTCCTCGTTGATGCTGCTGCCATAATAATCCAGACCCTTGGTGATCTCGCTCAGGGGCGCACCCGATTCAAACAGCGCTCTGCATGCCACCGCGGTTGTCAGGGCATCATCAAAGAGCTCGGCAAATGTCTTGTTGCTCTTTTCTTTGGTGTCCGGATGATGCCAGAATGCCTTGCTCTCATTGGCATGCCAGGCGGCATGCTGAGCCTCGTTGCTATGACTGATGGCTTGAATCAGACTGTGCTGTCTTCCCAGGCGCTCGAGGTGCCCGTAGAGCATGCGCTTGGTTCCGCCGGGTGAATACAGCAGCTTTTCTGCCAGACGCATGTCCTTGATGCTTTGGGTATAAGCGGTGCGCGGCACTTTTATCGGGTACAGTTCGGCGGCCGCAGTATAGAGCGTGTCAATGCTCGAGAGCGCCGCATCGCTGGAATACAGCATTTGCTTGGGAATGCAGTACTCCTCCAGCGTGCGCCCGGTGAGCCTGGTGAGCATATAGGTGTCGAGGTCCGTTTCGATTTGAGCGTGCACAATAGTTTTATCTCGCGGCTCCAAGCCCTCTACGCCGGCGTTGCAGAGCGCCTCGACCTGTGCACGCACAAAGGGGTGCGTTTCACGGTCGAGGAAGTAATGACAAAAAGCCCCGTAGACGTAGGCTTTGAGCACCTCGTAGTGATGGTCGTAGGTCTCACAACGATTGAGCATATCGCGCCACACAGAAAAATACTCGTTGATTTTTTTGGAGTGCATATGCGCGCCCAGACTTTTGATCTTTAAGAACCGGGGGGAGAGGGTAGCAAAGTACAGCGGATCGGGCCCCTGGTTTCCCAACAAAAAGGCATCGCGCGCTTCGCGCGTCAACAGCGTGCGGTTATTGGCGCGGGCCAGCAGGGCGCGTCCAAACAAGTGATGTGAGAGCAAGGCCGGCATATAACTTCCAGACTACTCGGACCGAGGCGGAAGGGATGGTATTGCCACAATAAAACAAGCGCCGCCATCAGGCAAGTTCACAGCCTCCACCGTACCGTCGAGAGAATTGACAATCGCCTTAACTATGGTGAGACCAAGACCGGTGCCGCCAGAAGTGCGCGCGCGGCTGACATCTCCTCGATAGAAGCGGTCAAAGAGCCTGACGGGGTCGATGTCGCCAAAACCTTTGCCGTTGTCTTTAACGGTAAGGACGGTGTGGCCTTTGATTCCGGAGAGCTCCACCCAGATGCGTCCCCGCTCAGGGTCGGTAAAACGACTGGCGTTTTCAATGAGATTGACCGAGACCTGTTGGAGACGGTCGGTGTCGCCAAGCACATCGGGGGCTTCTCCCTTGATGGACAGCTCAACGTTGCGCGCTTCGAGCAGGGGCCCGAGCATGTTGGCTGCATACTCAATGACTTTATGCAGGTTTACCCGCTCCAGGATGATCTCTCCGCCACCGTCGATACGTTGCAGGGTGAGAAGATCGTTTGCGAGGCGGGTGAGGCGCTCGCTCTCTCTGACGATGCTCTCGCAGAAGAGTCGTCGGTCTTCATAGGAGATGTCCTCGTCCATCATGGTTTCGGCTGCGCCCCGGATGGCGGTGAGCGGGGTGCGCAACTCGTGCGACACGTCACTGACAAACTGGTTTTGGCGATTGGTTTCTATAGCAGCTTCAGCGAGCTGGCTGCGCATCTTTGAGGCTACCAGGTCCAGTTCTGTTGCCAGCTCCTGTACCCCCAGCGGTGTGCGCAGCATTCCTTCATCCATAAAACGCACGGAATGCTGGCCGTCTGCCAGCTGCTTGACACGCAACATGACCTTGCCGATGGGCCCCAGATAAAAGCCCGTGGCGGCATAGGCGCAGACAAACACGATGATTCCCAGGGGCAGCACAGCCGATACGATAATCAAGCCGTTGTTGAACTGGGTGATGAGCAGCACCACCACAGCCAGGGCGCTGATCATAAAGATAGCAGAAGAGATAAAAGCAAGGAGTATTCTGAGCGTTTTGTAGTGCACGTTGCAGTCCACTTCACTAAGCTACACAGCTGGCGTTGGCCATTTGCTTCGCGGGTTTGGTGACCGCTCCCTCCTTGCAGCGCTCACTTCGGTAAGCGTTGCGGGGGCCGCTGCGCGACGAGAGACCGCGATGCGACAAGAGCAGTCTTTCTACAGTACTTTGAAACGATACCCGTATCCGCGGACGGTCTCAATCAACCCCGGGTCGACCTTAGCGGCTTCGAGCTTATCGCGCAGCCGCTTTACGTGAGTGTCAACGGTTTTGGTCTCTACGAGGTATTCCCAGCCCCAGGCATCATGCAAGAGCTGGTCACGCGAGAGCACCTTGCCGGCGTGACGCATCAAAGCGGCCAGCAGTTCAAATTCGCGCGGTGTCAGCTCAATGGGCCCCTTGCCGCTGACGGCGATATGCGTGCCTTCGTCAAGCTTGATGCCACTGACCTCGATAACCTCGTCAAAATCGTCTCCCAGGCCACCGTTTTCCTGACTGGTTGAACGACGCAGCAACGCCTTGGCGCGCGCAATGAGCTCGCGAACCCCAAAGGGTTTTGCCAGATAGTCGTCTCCGCCAATCTCGAGACCTACGACCTTGTCAAGCTCGGTATCACGAGCGCTCAAAAAGAGAACGGGCATGGTGTAGTTGGCGCGAATTCGTCTTACGACCTCGTAGCCATCCATATTGGGAAGCATGACATCCATGATGACCAGATCAAAGTGACGGGAGTTAATGAGATCGAGTGCCGTGGCCCCGTCGGCAGCAATACTCACTTCATAACCTTCTTTGCGCAGATTGTAGCTGACGAACTCAGTGATAGACGGCTCGTCGTCAACAACGAGAATATGGGCCGGCGTGTCAGTCATCTTGTCTCCCTTCGACTCTTCTCATAATGATACCACTCGGCTGAGTTACAATGAGCGTTAGATTTGTTGCTGCAGGGTGCGGAGGTCTTTATGCTGTTGGTAGTTGATGTTGGCAATACACAAACCCATTTGGGGGTCTACCGGGACAAAGAGCTGGTGTTGAGCTGGCGCCTTTCAACGCGCGCAGACCATACGGCCGATGAGTTGCTGGCTACACTCCACACGCTTCTCGCTGAGAACGATAACCCTGTAGTAATCGATCAGGTTGCTATTGCCTCGGTGGTGCCGGCCCAGGTTGGAGAGTGGATTGCCGTGGCGTATCGCCTTGCCAACGCAGAGCCGCTTCTGCTCACCCATGAAACCGCACCGGGCTTCTCGTGCCGCTCTGTGCCGCCCGAAGAGATCGGCCCCGATCGTATCGCCGATGCCCTGGCCGCAATTGAACTCTACGGCGCGCCGGTCATCGTGGTGGATTTTGGCACGGCCACCAATATTGAGATCATCGATAGAGAGGGCGCCTTTGTGGGAGGTATTATTGCACCGGGACTGATCACCTCGGCTAATGCCCTGTTTGCCGCCGCAGCACGGTTGCCCCGCATAGACATTGAGACGCCGCCGAGCGTTATCGGGCAGACCACAAAAAGCGCCGTGCAAAGCGGGCTTACCTATGGAGAAATCGATCGTATCGACGGACTGGTGCGTCGCATCTTTGCTGAGCTCGGCTACACGGCTCCCGTGGTGGCCACCGGTGGTCTCTCGAATCGGGTATTGAGTCTCTCGACCACCATAACCGACGTCAACGATAACCTGACCTTAGAAGGACTTCGCCTCGCGTTTGAACGGAGCAGCTCTTAGGGAGACATTGCAGACAAAAGGGGACGTACCTTCTGTCAGCAACGTCTCTCAGGCGTCGGCAGCTCGCTTGATTATCTTGAACTCCTCCACCACGCGCATTCCTTCATTTTGCCAGTAGCTGATCTCGACCTCGTCGCCGGATTCAGCGTCTAACACCATGAGGATTGCCGGAAAGACACACTGGTAGAGGTTGCTGTCTCCCTCCAGAGTAACGAAGAATTGGGAGTTGCCCTCAACAACCGCGGTGGAGATGCGTTTGACCACCCCGGTTACCGTCTCGTAATCCGGCGCAACGAGGTCATCGCCCAGTTCAACGCCGTTGGTTATCAGGAGCCGCTTATAGGCAGCTTCCGTGTTTGCCAGGGTGTCGCCCACAGCCACGTTTTGGTAACGCTGAATATCCAACATGGCATACATCTTTACCAGGCCCGCCGCATCCTTCAGGGCCATGAAGTACGTGGGCACATCGGCGATGTTGATGAGAATGGGAAAGGTCGAGCGGTAGTTGAGGTGCTGCACCTGACCCTCGGCAGAGCGCATGGCCGAATCCTCCGTAGCGCCGGCAATAGCATAATAGTGTCCCTCTGCCGTGCGTTGATTGATGAGCATAAAGCCCACGATGGAGTTATCTGATACTGCGGAGGTCACTCCGGAGTACACCCACACATCGTCATCTTTGGCGAGGTAGTTGTAACCCAGCATGCCATCGGTGCCCGGAGTGGTCTGCACCACGCCCTCCTGTCCCAGGAAGGAGTTGATCCACCCGTTGTGGAGGGAGCCATACCAGTTGTACTGCTGAATGAGCAGTTCTGCCGGAAAAGCCTTGTCTACCCAGTGCGGCACTTCTTCGATGGGCATATCAAAGGTCTCGCCGGTGACTGCGTCACAGAGGATGACCCGCTGGATCGTGGTGCCGCCGAAGAGGCCGATGGTGCGCTTTTGCACGGGGCAGATCCACCAGGGATGGCCCTCGTCATCAATCTCAAAGGCAAATTCGTCCAGGAGATAGAAGGGGTAGGACAGCTGCACATGCCGGTAGATATTGCGATTGAGCACCTCTGACTGCGAGTAGCGCATGGGCTCTTCGAGCCGGACGATCTCGGCGTTTTGCGTGGTCATGTCTACCTTGACGTAGGCAGGCAGGCCGGTTGCGCTGTTGGTGATCCACTTGATGATGTCGGCATAGAGCAGCGGACTCACCCGAACCGGGTGATCCTGATAGCTGATCTGGCTATAGAGCGAACTGATCTCAAACTGGCTCACGTACTCCGGTATCGCGCCGATGGTGCGGTTACCCAGAATGGCAGCAGAGCTGCGGTCGATGACCGGTATCTCGTTAAAGTCTACCTGCTGGATGTCGTTAACAAACTCAAAGTCCTGAATGCTCAAAATGCTGGAGTAGCGCGCCGCGTTGCCCGGAAAAAACGTGGCCGATGCCAGAGAACCAATGAGTCCTGCGACCACCACGGCCACGGGAATGAACATCAGGCGCTTGTTGAGCGTGGATTTTTTGGCGCTCTTGGGATGCTTTTTTGTGCCGACCTGATACGTCTTGTAGCGCACATAAAAAAACAGGAACAGCGGCAACAGGATAAAGAAGCCCACAAAGTACCAGGTATCCTGGCTTTGGATGTTGATGGGCGGATGGAAATACCAATAGCAAAAGGCGATGATAGGAAGGGCAAGAACCAGTAAAACCTTGAGAAGCTTGCGCAATTGCTTCTTCTGCTTCTCGGTGATCTGGTCGGGAGAAAAGGACCACTGAGGAGCTTCGCCGGGTTTGCCCCCGCCGCCTGAGCCAGAGCCACCTGAGCTGCCGTCGGAAGGATTCCCGCCACCCTGTAACTGATTGAATAATTCCTGCCAACTTGTTTTTTGCTGTGCCATGTTTGCTCCAATAATCTCTGTGATACCTTACTGGTGATCTTAGTTGCTGGTAATTTGTCCCGGGATCTTTCTGTGCGACTATACTGCCGGTGGTTCGGGCAACCCTACTTGCGGATGTTTGGTTTTTATAGCATATATGAGGCAGCCAAGGCCGGCAAGCACCATCACGATGCTGAGCGACATGCCCATGGTGAGCCATCCTCCTGCCAGATAGCCGAGCTGCTCGTCAGGGACTCGGACAAACTCCACGGCAATCCTAAAAACGCCATAGAGCATGAGAAAGACGCTCAGATAATACCCGCGTGCAAGCGGCGGTTTTTTCCGTGCCAGAATCTGCAGAACAATAAACAGCACGATACCTTCGAGCAATGCCTCGTAAAGCTGGGAGGGATGGCGCGGTATGCCGCCGCCTCCCTCAAAGGTCACGCCCCAGGGCAGATCGGTTGGAGCTCCCCAAAGCTCGCCGTTGATGAAATTGGCGCAACGAACGAGAAAGATGCCTATCGGCGCGGCGATGACCACCAGGTCCGCCAGGGCGGCAAAAGGCATTTTGAAAAGGCGGCTGACGATGAGCATAGCGATGACCATGCCGATGACGCCTCCGTGAAAACTCATCCCGGCCATGCTGGTGGTGAGTATTTCTCCGGGATTCTCAAAGTAGTACCCTGCCCCGTAGATGAGTATATATCCGGCTCTGCCGCCGACGACAATGCCCAGCATAGCGGCTATATAGAGGGTGAGCAGGGCGTCCACGGTAAAGCGGATATTCCAGCGCTTGGCAATGTGCGAAATGAGGAGGCCCCCGGCCAAAACGCCCACAATGTAGCCGAGCCCGTACCATCGTATGGCAAAGGGCCCGATCCAAAAGGCAACGGGGTCAAGGGCGTGGTAGATAGCATCAAGCAAGGCGAGGTCCGTTCGTAAGGAAGTGCTCACAGTAGGTGCAAGGCTCTTTTATGGCAGCAGAACGATCGACGGTAGCATCCAACAGAAGATCAAGATTGCTGGCATACTTGCGTTGCGGAAATCCGCAGTTTGCAAAATAGCAACTGATAGGACAGACGCCGTCTGCGCTCAGTACGGCATGAGGGCAGCGCGAAGCCATTTCGTCGTCACACCCGCGTTTTTGCCAACAGTTCATGGCAGCTCCATTGAGGGGAGCAGGCTTAAGGATAGCTTAGAGCTCTGCCGGGATTACTTTAGTAATACCGGGTACGCGCTCTTTGAGAATACGCTCGACGCTGTTTGACAACGTGAGCTGGC
>JAISPK010000167.1 GCA_031274985.1 Coriobacteriales bacterium
TTGCTCTTGAGCTCTGCGGCAATGCGCTGCTGCAGGTGTTCGATTTTGCGTATCTCATCAAAGTCAAAGTCCGGAACGGTCTCGACCTTGAGCTCGACCATATCCAGCTGCCCCTTGCGCGTAAGAATGATCTCGTAGTAATTGGTGACCTCACAGAAGTCCGCGATGGCCTGTTGGAACTGACTCGGAAAGACGTTGACCCCGCGAATGATGAGCATGTCGTCGGTGCGGCCTGAGACGCGATCCATGCGCCTGAGCGTGCGCCCGCAGGAGCACTCCCCGGGGATGATGCGGCTGATATCGCGGGTCCGGTAGCGCAGGAGCGGTGAACACTCCTTGGTGAGCGTGGTAAAAACCACCTCGCCCGTTTGGCCATCCGGCACGGGCTGGAGCGTCCCGGGGTCGAGGATCTCAATGATAAAGTGATCCTCCGAAACGTGCAGGCCGTTTTGGGCGCGGCATTCGCAGCTGACCCCCGGGCCCATAATCTCGGAGAGACCGTAAATGTCCAGAGCAACCACGCCCAGCTTTTCTTCGATCTCTTCGCGCATGCCCTGGCTCCACGGCTCGGCACCCAGTATGGCGCCGCTCAACTTAAAGTCCCTGGCGGGATCAAAGCCCATCTCAATTGCCGTGTCGGCGATAAGCAGGGCGTAGGAGGGAGTACAGGCAAGGATGTCCGAACCAAAATCGTTCATCATCTGTACCTGTCTGCGGGTGTTGCCGCTGCTCATGGGCAAAATAGTGGCACCGATACGGATGCCTCCCTCATGCGCACCGAGGCCGCCGGTAAACAGGCCGTAGCCATACGCTACCTGGAGGATAGACTCGCTTCCTCCGCCTGCCTGAGCAATGCTGCGGGCAAAACAGTCGCCCCAGTTGTTGATGTCGTTTTGGGTGTACCCGCACACGGTTGCGTTTCCGGTGGTGCCGGAAGAGGCGTGCAGGCGCTGCACCCTGTCCTCGACGCCAATGGCAAAGAGGCCAAAGGGGTAAGCATCGCGCATATCCTGCTTGGTGGTAAAGGGCAGCTTGTGCAAATCGCAAAGAGATTTAATATCGCCGGGCTCCAGGCCCAGCTCCTGCATGGACTCACGATAAAACGGAATGTTGGCGTAACAGTTGGCCACCGTAGAGATAAGGCGGTCGCTCTGCACGCCAAACAGAGCCTCTTTGCTCATCGTTTCGATCTCTGGCTGAAAGTAGCGTTCCGGGGCTTCTTTGAGCTTGCTCTTGTCCATAATTATCTGCCTTTCTTACTTATGACAGCCTACGATAGCATAAAAGCGGGCACCTGCTTTATGAACTTCGCCGGCTGGTTTGCTGACGAGTACTCAGAGCCCACCCTGGAACTCACCTTTGAAACACTCGTTACTCAGGGCCCACCTTGGTGATCTCGGTGGTGGAATCATACGATGAGTAAAAGATCCGCTTTTCTTTGAGGCTGCCGTCAGCGTTGTAAACCACGCGGGTGACCTCGACCTTGGAAGCCTTGAGACCCTCTACGTCAACATATCGTTCGCCGGGGTCCAGGTCCTCGTCAAGCACCTCTTTTTTGGCAAATTCCCCGCTCTCGACCAGCTCTCCTGCAATGCTCTCTACCTTGTAACCCGGCGGGATGCCCCACAGAATGCAGGTGACGCTGTCATCGGTATAGGTCATGGTGAGCAGCAGGTAGTTGTCGGTGTCGTTTTTGAACTTGAGGTCGGCATAGGGGTAGGCGATGGCCGCATCACGCCCCAGAGGATAACGGGTGATTCTGAGCGAATGGTTAACGCGCTCTACAATGGGGTAGCCAGCCTCATAAACGGCGTTATAAACCGTACTTGCCGCCGTGCAGGATCCGCCTCCCATGCCGTCTGCATACGCGCCGTCTACGATAACCAGCGCGTCAACGAAACCATTCTCGGCCGTGAACTCGCCCACCGTATCGATGAATGACCAGATTTCCTGTGGAGCGATGATCGTAGAATTGAGGTGATCGGCAGCCGCGTGGATGTTGGTTATCGATGCCTGGGGAACATACGGGTACTTAAGGGTGAACTCCCCTACCTTTGTTGCAAACTCAAAGGCTGCGAGGTCGCTGTACTGGAGCTCGGCCTCCAAAATACCAATATACATGGGAACAACCCTCTGCGCAGAGTCCTGCATCTCTTCAGAGGCGGGATCCTGCCCGAAGAGCACTGAATTGATGTCTTGCGCAAGTCGCTTGTAGTCAATACCGGTGCCGTTTTGACTGGGCATGATCTGAAGCGCCCCGTCAACAACAACAAACTCCGCATTGAGCGGCACTATCTGGTCTTCGATCTGGCCGATTATTCCCGGAACCAGTTCTTTGAGCAGTTCGGGATCAACCGTGGGAACCAGCTTCCAGTTGCCGGCCTCGTCCTGTTGGACCGAAGAAGTGATGACCTGCCCCAGCTGTTCGGTGGTGAGCGTCCAGGAAGCACCGACATAGGTCAGGTACACAGGCTCAGCTATTGCCTGTTGCGTTTGCTCGGCCACCTTTTTGGCGGCCCCCAGCCCCACTTGCATACGACTGACCACCATGGGCACGACAATCGTGCGATCCTCAGAAAAGAATGACTGCTGGAGCATTTTCTCAAAGGGCTTGGAGTTAACGACAAATCCGTCCTGCCCGTCTTTTGCAATGAAGTTTTTGCCGTCAAAGCTCATGCTTGCGTTGCACATGGGGGTGCCGATTGATTGCGTCAGCATGCTCTCGAGATAGGTGAGTCTATCTTCAGAGATATCAAGGCGAGGCTTGAGCGTAACGCCCAGGGTATTTGCAGCTATGCGCCCCAGGAAAAAATCTGCACCGCGCCCTACCCCGTAGGCCTCTTCGGCCAGTTGCGTGCCGCTGACTTCTGCGTTGAGCGTGGCCGGGGTGATGCTCCACGAAGTAGCCTCGTAGTTTAACTCTATCTGGCTATCGTTTACCCCGTTGCCAAGTTGCACGGTGCTTGAGGTAACGCCTGCTTGAGCTGCTGTCTCGGTGGCAAAAAGGTTTACCGGGGTTTGCATGGCCAGGGCATTGAGCTCCTTGGTGAGCAGATCTGCCGCCTTGTCTTCTTTCATCTGGCTCACATTGACTACGCCTACCTGCACCCCCTGATGGATTACTCCAAAGTTTTTGATGCCGTCGCAGCTGTAAAAGAACAAGAGCACAATCAGACTGATAAATACTGCTAACGCAATAAGCAGTTTTTTGGGGGTATTGAGAACCTGGAAGAGAGCCGCAGCTCCCTGCTGATAATTGAACTTTTGCTTTTGCGTAGTGCGCCCGGGGCCCGGAGCTGTTGTTCTCCTGGCACTGCTTGCCCGTCTCGCCGATTTGTGGTCCCAGGCAGAGCCATCAAAACGCCCTCTGGCGGTAGCAGAATACGTTGTTGCCCTCTGCCCCGGAGGTGGGAGGAGCTCCGTTTGTCTGGCGCGCAGTATGTAGTAGATGCCCGCTATCCAGGCAAGGATCACCCCTGCGTAGAGAAACCAGATGCCCAGAGGAGCAGGCTTGCTCCCCCACCCGGGCAGGAAGCCGGCATCGATGACCCCCAGACCTGCGAGCTCAGGCCAATTGAGTATGAGAAAGCAAAACCCAACCATATTGCAGGCGGTTGCCAGTTTGCCGATAAAGGCCACCTTGAAGTTGATCTGCCCAACGGCACGCAGCCTGAACAGGAGCACCAGCATACAGGCGTCGCGGGCAACCAGGAGCACCAGTATCCAGACGGGCACTCTGCCCACGATGAACACGAGTATCACAGCAGTAAGGATAAGCACCCGGTCTACCAGGGGGTCAAGCTGTTGCCCTAGTCGCGACACCTGATTCGTTGCCCGGGCAACGGCCCCGTCGACAAAATCGGTAGTGATCGCAACGAGAAAGAGGATAAAAGCAGCAATGTCGCTGTGGTATCCCACAAATAAAACGGCAAAAACGGGTACCAGAAGCAACCTGGTAAAAGAAATCAGGTTAGGTAAGGTAAAAATCTTGTTTGATACTGCTGTTGTCACGTATTAATTATCCCAAAAACATATCCATTAGAAAAACCTTGGAGAATTATATCGTTTACTCAGCAACAACACTAATACCGCTACTTGTCTGACAAACAAAGCTGGATTGACCGGCTTACTGCCTGGTATCTCCCTGGTAAAGCTTGCTGAGAATGGTTTCTACCCGCTCTTTGTCCGAAGGCACCGGTATTGCCTCCTTGCCCCGTTTCATGACAGTCTCGTGCCCTTTGCCGAGAACGAGTATCACGCTGCCCGCGGGCGAGTCTTCAATGGCGCGCTCTATGGCCTCGCTGCGATCATCGATAATCCGGGGAGTCTTTCCTGCTTCTCTCACTACCCGGGCAATCTGTTCGTTTATCTGCGCCAGGGGTTCATCGAGCGGATCGTCCTCGGTTAGGTAGATCAGGTCCGAATACTGCACAGCAACGGCAGGAAGATCAAGCCGTCTCTCCAGACCCTTTACGCCTGTTGCGCCAAAGACGCAGGCGATGGGGCGGTTGGGATACTCCTGGGCAACTGAGGCAAATACCGCCTCAAAACTCATCTTATTGTGTGCATAGTCAACAACGATGAGCTTGTCGGGCGCCCCTTGGATAAGCTGCATGCGTCCGCTTACCTCTGCACTGGCAAGGCCTTGCTGTATATGTTTCAGTGGCACCCCTAAAGCCAGAGCCGCAGCAATTGCCGCCAGAGCATTCTCAACGTTAAACTGCCCGGCCATGGGGAGGGTAAAGCGGCTTTGCCACTCAGGGCTGCAGACCATAAAGCTGAGCCCTTGAGTCGTTGCCTGTATCTCAGAGACCACCACATCGGCCGCATCTGTGCAGCCAAAGGTCAGGAGCTTCTCGCAGGAACCGGCTGCTTTGAGGACACGCTCATACTCATCGCAGTCCCTGTTGATAATCGCAACGCGACTCTGCTTGAAAATCTCCAGTTTTGAGGCGAGATAGTCCTCATGGCTGGGATGCTCGATATCGCTGATATGGTCTTCTCCGATATTCAGGAATACCGCCACCTCAAAGGGTATTGCCTGCGTGCGACCGTACTTGAGTGCCTGACTGGATACCTCCATGGTGAGGTAGTCGATGTTGCTCCTGACGGCATTTTTGAAGTGGCCGTAGAGCTCCAGAACATCCTGGGTGGTGAGCAGGGAGCGCACGCACGATACGCCGTCATAGTTCTCGATGCTTGAGAGCCAGGCGCTGTTTGGTTTGCCCTGCTCGATGAGCCATTGGTCAAGGATAGCCCTCAGTAGATAAGTGGCCGTGGATTTGCCTTTGGTGCCGGTAAACCCGATGAGGGTAAGTTGGTCTGTGAGCCCCCGGTAAAAGAACTCTGCAAGACGGGCAATGGCCGGACGTATCTCACGCACCAGTAAAGCGGGGACTGCCTGAATGCCTGCGCCTTTAAGATACTCCGCATGATCCTGCTCGCTTACATAGGCAACCGCTCCTGCCTCTACGGCCTTGACGAGGTACTCCGGCTCAAAGTGCGCTCCCTTGCAAAAGAAGAGCGTACCGGGCATTACGTCGCGGGAGTCGTAGGACAGATGGGTGATAGTAAGGGGCGCAACCGCGGAGTCGCAACAGTCAGCGGCAAGGTTGCCCTGCTTTGCGAGCAAACTTGAACAATCAAAAAGTGTGGTTGTTTGGGCTGTCCATTCCATTTGTTACAATGGTACCTGTTTTTAGCAGAGAAAGGACCCCATGACCATTATTGAACCCCCTGACTTTGACCTGGTGCGCTTTTATGTTGAGCACCGGCACTTTTTGCAGTCCAGGGCCTGGGGAGAGTTTCAACGCGCTTGTGGCAATGAGACCATCAGAAAAAGTGGCACTTCGCAAGACGGCGGCACCTGGGAGTACCTTGCTATCGTTGAGCGGGGACGCTTCTCGTCTCGACTTTACTGCCCTTACGGGCCTCTCTATTCTTCAAAGGCTGCTCTTGAAGAGGCCCTGGCATCACTTAAGGCCGAAGCGCGCAGTTTTCTTGTTGACTTTGTGAGGGTAGAACCCAGAGGAACGCTTTGCAAAGAGGATTTGATGGCGTTGGGGCTGAGGCCGGCGGCACGCTGTGTGCAGCCACCTGACACCGTGATAAACGATGTGCGCTCGAGTGCGGTGAGCGAAGAGGACATCCTGCTCCGCGCTTCAACAACGCGTCGGCAGCTCTACCGCTACAGCCTGCGCGATGGCGTTACCTATAAAACCTCGTACGATCCTGCGGATATTAAGCATTTTCTCGATATGATCCACCTTGTGGCTGACCGCACCGGCATAAAGCCCCACGAAGACTCTTATTTTGAGACGATGGCCGAAGTGCTCTTTCCTCAGAAGGCGGCAGGCCTGTTGCTCTCTGTTTTGGACGATGAGCCCCTTGCCAGTTTGATCTTTTACACCGATGGCACCACCATGGGCTATGCCCATGCCGGCAGCGTTGATGGTTATCGCAAACTCAGCCCGCCGAGCGGTCTTTTTATGCAGCTACAGCTCGTTGCCCGGCAAAGCGGGCACACGCTGCTCGACACCTACGGCGTTGCGCCCGAAGGTGCCGGCAAAGAGCACGACTGGGCAGGGTTTACCCAATTCAAGGAATCGTTTGGCGGCGTGCGGGTGCATTATCCGGGCACCTGGGAACTGCCGGTAAGCAAGCTGCGCTACACGGTTTACAGCCTGGCAGGAAAACTCCTGGAAAAATAAACGGTATTCAAGAAGTCAGGAGGAGCACATGAAAAGCATCGTCTCTACCCCTTGCGCCCCGGCTGCAATCGGGCCTTACTCACAGGGTATTGTCGCGGGCAATCTCGTGTTTACCTCGGGCCAGTTGCCTCTTGACCCTGCGACCGGCGAGATGCCCCGGACCATTGAAGAGCAAGCCCGGCAATCACTCGAAAACGTCAAAGCGATTTTAGAAGCAGCGGGCAGCTCCCTTAACGCAGCGGTGAAGCTGACCGTTTTTCTTACGGACCTGAACGATTTTGTTGTGGTAAACGAGGTGTATCAGAGCTATTTTTCCGGTGATTTTCCCTGTCGCAGCGCTGTAGAGGTTTCGCGCCTGCCCAAGGATGCCAAAATCGAAATCGAAGCCATCGCCGTAATTCCTTGATGACTCTCTAAGGGTTGCTCAATGACCCGTTAAACTCTAGTTGGCTTCTGTTGGCTTGGTGAAGGTTTCGGCGCTCATGCTCACGACGGCAGGGGCGTATTCCGGCTTCATGGAGAGGCTTTGGGATCTGGGCGGACAATTGCGCACACAGGCCATGCACTGCACGCAAGAATAACGATCGATGGTCCAGGTGCCGGCTTCTTTGTTTACCGCTAGCGCAACTGCCGGGCAGGTCTTCTCGCAGATGCCGCAGAGGATGCACTTTTCCATGTCGTTATGAATGTGCCCTCTGGTGAGCTCGGTATAAACCTGCGGCTCAAAGGGATAGCGCTTGGTTACCGGCTTGCTTACCATATTCTTGAGTGTCATACCTGTTAAGGGAAAACCCATGTTACTCTCGTTTCTTTACGTGCCTTATCGTTTACTGTTCTGCGCCCTCGCCATGCGAGGCGCAGAACAACCGAAGGGCATCAGCGTTCGGTGCAGCTGATACAGGGGTCAATCGTCAGGATATTCAAGGGCACGTCGGCCAAATCACATCCTTGCAGGGCAAATACCATTCCGGGAATATTGATTGACGTAGGGGTGCGAATCCTGAAGCGCTCCAGGAATTTGGTGCCGTTGCCTTTGGCGTAGTAGAAACTCTCGCCGCGCGGCTGCTCCAGACGAGAGACCGCTTTTGATCCGTCAGCAGGCGAGCCCTTGACCTTGGTCATGATCTCTCCGTCCGGGATCTTGCTCACCATTTCTTTGATGATATCGATGGACTGAAGCACCTCACGGGCGCGCACCATACAGCGGGCATGGCCATCGCAATCATCGGAGACAACCGGCTCGAAGTCCTCAAGGTAACCGTAGCCACCATAGCCAAAGTTGCGAATATCATCAGGAATGCCGGATGCTCTCACAAAGGGTCCCACCACGCCATATTCCACGGCTTTTTCCTTGGTGAGGACGCCAACACCCTTAAGGCGGCTCAACACCGACTTATCAAGCAAAAACGTCTTGAGCAGCACCTGGTACTCGTCCTTCATATCCTCAAGGATAGTAACGATTCCGCGCAGATCCTCGTTGCTGATGTCGTGGTTGACGCCACCTACGTTTACCGCGCTGAAGATAACCCGCCCGCCGGTAGTGCGCTCAAAGATGTCGAGCACCCGCTCGCGCAGACGCCAGCATTGCATAAAGAGATTCTCGTAGCCAAAGCCGTCAGCCAGGCACCCCATCCACAGCAGGTGGCTGTGGATCCTGGAGAGCTCGTGCCAAATCACGCGCAGGAAGAGAGCCCTCGGGGGAACCTCTACGGCCATGAGTGCTTCGATGGTCTCGGAATAGCCCAGGCTGTGCCCAAAGGCGCAAATACCGCAGATACGCTCTGTGATATACACAAAAGACTTATAGTCGCGCTTTTCAACCAGCTTCTCAAGTCCGCGATGGATAAAGCCCACCTGAGGAATAGCCTCGATGACTTTTTCGTCTTCGATAACCAGGTCAAGGTGTACGGGCTCCGGCAGTACCGGATGCTGCGGCCCAAAGGGGATAACGGTACGATCAGCCACGGGGCACCTCCTCCCCTTTGCCCCAGGCTTCTGCTTCAACAGAAGTGGGGTTCATAGGCGTGGGTACGCTGGTGGGATAGAACCTGCCGGCAAAATCGATGATCGTGCCCTCAAACTGCACGCCAAAAAGGTCGCGCGTTTCGTTCTCGAAGAAAAATGCGCTGGGGTACAGCGGGCTGATAGCAGGAACCTGCTCGCCGTTGGACACCAGCATGCTGAGGTTTTCGAGTTGGTTGTCTAAGGCAAACGAGCAGAGCAGCTCTACCTGGTCGCCCACGCTGCTGCCGCAGAGATTGACAAAGCGCCATCCCCGCTCTTTATAGCCCGTAACCTCGCTCATGAACTGAACAAGTTCGATGTTCTTGTATACCTGTGGATCCATTATTGCTCCTCTGTGCTGGAAGTAGCCGCAACAGAGGCGAGAGGGGCCTCGCCGGCTGCAGCGATGTTGTTCTTCCAGGTGTCTGACACACGCTCGCCTTGCACCATCTTATCTGCAGCGCTGGGCAGCGGCGGCATCTCGGGGGATACCAACTCGCCCTTTTTAAGCAGCGCGCTTTTTTCTTCTAGAACCCCCAGCCCCGCTACCACCGCATCGATGATAGTCTCGGGTCGCACCGCACAGCCGGGCGCATAGACATCCACGGGAATGGCCACGTCTACGCCTCCCAGGGTGTTGTAGCATTCCTTGAATACTCCGCCGGTGCAGGCACAGATACCGCAGGCAACCACGACCTTTGGCTCCAGCATCTGTTCATACAGCTGGCGGATGATAGGCACCTGCAGCTCGTTGACGCTGCCGGTGATGAGAAACACGTCGGCATGCTTGGGGTTACCGGTATTGATGATGCCGAATCGCTCAACATCATATAAGGGGGTCAGCGCAGCGAGTACCTCAATATCACAGCCATTGCAGCTTGAGGCATCGTAGTGGAGAACCCAGGGTGACTTAGAAACTGCGGACATTCTCAACTCCTCAGACAGAAAGCACGGTGAGCACGGTGAATATTGCCATCGATGCTAACGTACATACCAGTGTGACGATCCAACTCCAGCGCAGCATAGGCTGCCATTTGACCCTTGCGTAGGTGTTGTCAATGACGATCTCTAAGAAGTACACCGCCAGAGCTACCACCACGGCAACAATCAGGGTCAGCGGCCCTCCCCAAACAAAGAAGAGGCCTGCATACCCTAAGAAAAGCACATTTTCGTACCAGTGCGTGATTTCTACGATGGCAAGATTGCCGCCGCTCATCTCGGTGGTGATGCCCTTGACCAGCTCCTGGTGCCCATGGTGCGAGAAGCTCAGATCAAAGGGGGATTTGCGCAGCTTGATGGTGATCACAAAGAGGAAGCCGGCAAAAATGAGCGGAATGAGCACAATCAAGGGAAGTGAGAGCTCAAACACCGCAGAGGTATTAAAGCTGCCCGTCGCATAGAAGAAGAATACGGACATCAAGATGATCATGGGCTCATAGGCGAGCACCTGGATGATCTCGCGCTGGGCGCCAATCTCGGCGTAGGGGCTGCGGGTTGAATAGGCTGCCACGATAAACAGCAGGGTGGACAGGCCGATTAAGAAAACCACCAGCAAGAGGTTGCCTCCGGCAAAGAACAGGGCGCCGGACACGATTGCCATAAGCAGCGCGATTACGAGATAGTAGCCCTGAACCCCGTTGAGGCTTCTCTTTTCTTTAGCCAGTAGTTTGACCACATCATAATAGGGCTGTAGTAGCGGTGGTCCCACGCGGCCTTGCATGCGCGCCGAGATAATACGGTCAATTCCGGTCAAAAGACAACCCACTACCGGTCCAAGAACCGTAAAAGCTACGAGGGCTATCCCAAATGACAACAACGTCATAGTGACATCAGCTCCAAAACTATTCCCAGGATCAGGAAGACACCCATGATTGCCGCAATCAAGATGGTTGCCTGGCGGCCCAGGGTCTTCTCGCCAAAAATGTTTTCCATATACCAGTTGCGCTGCCCCGCAGGGTAGACCTTACCAAAAGAGTTTGTGTAGCTGCGTCCCTGGGAATCCGAGCCAATGCCCGCCATATAGACGGTATCGTTAGAAGCAGGGCGCTTTCTGATGAGCTGCACCGCGAGCAGCGCCATGAGCACCAAAAAGACAATGCTCATGATGATGAGGTTGTCAAAGCCTAAAACGTTTGAGGCGGTGATCCAGGGGAGCACGCCCAGCGCTACGCCGGTGCTTTGCAGGTACGGCATAACGAAGAAATCGGAGAGGAGCGGCAACGCGAGCGTAACGCCAATCAGTATCACCGTCATGATTACCAGAGCAGAGGACTCGATCTTGTAGACCTTGTGCTTGGCATGCTCCTCGGTGTTGCCAACGGCCAGCGCCTTGCCCAGCCATTTAGCCCACACAACAAAGGTCATTGCCGAACCAAAGGCCAAAATAAGCAGCAGCTCCAGGTGCCCGCTCTGGGCAATGGATACCAGCGCCGCCCACTTGCTCACCAACATACCAAAGGGAGCAATGAACATGGCCATCATGCCCACAGCCAGGAAGGTGGCAATCCAGGGCATCCGAACAAAGATATTGTCGAGTTGCTCGATGTCGCGGCTGCCGAGATGGTGTTCAGCCGTGCCCACGCAACAGAAGAGGAGAGCCTTTGCTGCAGCATGGAACACCAACAGGAAGATAGCCGCCCAGGCTGCCTCAGGCGTACCGATGCCGGCACAGCAGACAATCAGACCGAGGTTTGCAACCGTTGAATAGGCAAGCACCCGTTTTGCGTTGGACTGCGAAATGGCCAGTGCCGTGCAGCCAAGAAACGTCAGGCCGCCCATGATAAGAACAAAGAAGCCCGGAACGTTCCAGCCCAGCGCCGGAGCAAGTTTGATGATGATAAAAACGCCTGCCTTGACCATGGTGGAGGAGTGGAGCAGGGCACTGACCGGCGTCGGCGCTACCATGGCACCGAGCAGCCAGCCCTGGAACGGCATCTGCGCCGCCTTGGTCATGCCGGCAAAGGCAATGAGCATAACGGGCAACACCAGAATACCGCCGGTTGCGGCGACAATCAGGGCGTCCAGCTCAAAAATGGGGGTGGTGTTGAGCGCCAGTACTATGAGCGCCAGCGAAAACGCCACGCCGCCGGAAACGTTGATAGCGGCTGCCTTAAAGGCATTCTTGGTGGCCTCCTCGGTGCGCGAGAAGCCAATGAGGAGAAACGAGCACAACGTGAGGACTTCCCAGCCGGTAAGGAACCAGGAGAGCCTGTTGGCAAACACAACGGCGAACATCGCTCCCAGGAACAGGAACATGATGGCAAAGAAGATGTGGCGGCGATCCCGCACAAACTCAAGAGCCTCTGCAACGCGAGAAGGCTCGCCGCTCGCTGCCAGGTGGCTCCCCTCATGCTCACGGTGCTCCTGATAATCACGCATATAGCCAATGGCGTAGATGCAGATAGCACCACCGATAATAGCTATGATGAGGGCCATGATAATGGAGAGTTGATCCACATAAAGATCGGTGGCAACAACAGCTCCATGGGCAAACCCCAGCTCGTAGGTCAAAACCAGGATGCACTGCAGTGCGGCCAGTACAATGACCAGGTAGTTTGAGGCGCGGATACCGCGATACACGATATACAGGCCGCAG
>JAISPK010000076.1 GCA_031274985.1 Coriobacteriales bacterium
AGTAGCCATACAGACAAAGCCCTCGGCCTTGGCGAGACGAGCTGTCTCATCCTTCATGCCAACATCTACCATACGGGCCTCGCCTTTTGCACTGATATGCGTGAGTTCACTCATTGTTATCCACCAATCTGGCTCATGTAGTGCTCTGTTCCAACCTTGTAATGGTGCGCGTCGGGCTTGCTCTCCAGCGCTTCATGCAATATCCTGCGCACTTCCCCGGTGTCTTTCTGGCGCAGTGCGCTCTTAACCCCAAACGAAGTATCGCTGAAGAGACAGGGTAGCAGCTCGCCGTCTACCGTGAGGCGCAGGCGGTTGCACTCGCCGCAGAAGTGTCGGCTCAGCGCCGAAATAAAGCCTACGGTTCCCTGCGCACCCTTGAAGTGATAATAGCGTGCCGGCCCCCAGCCGTCCGGGGTCTCACTGCGCTTGGAGATTGCCTCCAGGGCGCCGAGTCCGCAAGCCTTCGCCTGCTCGTTGATCAAAGCAATGAGCTCTTCGTTGGGAATCGTATCCTCTTTTGTCCAGCCCATCCCTTCGCTGCCCAGCAAGTCGCCCACCGGCATGTATTCGATAAACCTCACGTGCAGCGGCCTGTTAATACTCATACGGGCAAATGCCAGCAGGTCCTGATTCAGGCTCCGCACCACCACAGCATTCACCTTGACCGGCTTAAAGCCCGTCTCAAGTGCCGCGTCAATGCCGCGAAAGACCTCCTCGATATTTCCCCAGCGGGTGATATACCTGAACTGCTCCGGGCTCAGCGTGTCGAGTGATATATTCACGCGACTCAGGCCGGCTGCTTTGAGCTTGTGAGCCATCTTGGGAAGCAGGATGCCGTTGGTGGTCATGGCGATGGATTCAATACCGTCGATTGCATGGAGGTTGGCAACCAGCTCCTCAATCCCGAGCCGCACCAGCGGCTCCCCTCCCGTGAGTCGGATGCGCTTGAATCCTTCCTCGGCAGCAACCTGCACAAAGCGGGTGATTTCTTCAAGGGTGAGGATGCTGTCATGTGGCTTGGGGCTGACCCCCTCTTCGGGCATGCAGTACAAACAGCGCAGATTGCACCGGTCGGTAACCGACAAACGCAGATAGTCTATCGCTCTGCCGTGTTGGTCAAAAGCCACTAGATCTCGGTCCCCTCGTCAATGTCGAGCCTGAGGCAGGCGACGATCTCGTCCTTGACGCTTCCCGTAAGACCTTCCGGGAGCACCACCAGGCAGTTGGAGTTTTGCAGAGCGCCGAGCAGCGCTGACGACTGCTTTTGCTCCGGCGTCACCAGATGCTCGCCGGTTTTAAGGTTGCGTTGCATGCGGGCGCGTAAGAAAAACCGACGGGAATCCGGCTTGTTTGCATCGGCGGTGAGGCGGGCCCGCGTAACGGGTCGCTTGATATGGGAGTAGCCCTGCATAAAGCGCAGCGCCGGGCGCAGCAGCACCTCAAAGCCCACCATGGCGGCAGAAGGATTGCCGGCCAGCCCAAAGACGATGGTGCCGTCAATCACACTCAGGGTCTGGGCCTTACCGGGGCGCATGTTGACCTTGCTAAAGTGCACCTCTCCCAACTCGCTGAGAACCTGGTAGGTGTAGTCAAAGTCGCCTCCGGCTGCTCCTCCGCTGATTATCACCAGATCGTGCGTAGCTACCGCCTGGCGGATTGCCGCTAGTATCGCGTCTTTATTGTCTCGCACAATGCCGCAGATATCGGGCAGAGCGCCGGCAGCCTTTACCGCGCCAGCGAGCGAGTAGCAGTTGGAATTGCGGATCTGCCCGGGCCCGGGCAAAACGGAGGGATCAACCAGTTCGTCTCCGGAAGATAGAATCGCCACGAGGGGGCGACGATACAGCTCAACCGTAGCGTTACCGGTAGAGGCCAGAAGCCCTATCCCTGCTGCGTTCACAACAGTGCCTGCCTTGAGAAGCACCTCGCCGGCCCGGCCTTCTTCTCCCTTGTAGCGCACGTTTGCGCCCTCCTCGAGCTTTTTGGCCACGACGATGTCCGTGCCCTCGGGGTTTGCAGGTGTCTCGCCAAGTACCTCGACGGACTCAATCTTAACCACGGTATCGGTTCCGGCCGGCAGCGCGGCTCCGGTCATGATGCGAAGGGCCTCGCCGCTGTTTACCACGCCATCAAAGACACTCCCTGCGCCTATCCCCCCTACCACCTTAAGCTGCACCGGACTTTGAGGGCTCGCCAGCTTGATGTCGCTTGCCTTGAGCGCAAAGCCGTCCATTGCCGCGTTGTCAAAAGGAGCGATATCGATGTCACTGACAATGTCCCGGGCCAGGACCCTGCCGAGGGCGTCAAGCATCCCCACTCGCTCGGTGTCCAGCACCCGAGCAAAGCTCAGGATCTTCTCAAGGGCTTTTTCAACGCAGAGTTTCTCAGCCGAGGTGTATTGATTATCCATAAACTCTCTACGCCACCTTTTCTCCTACACATTAATAGTACTGGCGACATTATCCAACATACAGCTCATTTTGCCAACGGGAGTACACCGCCGGGGCACGCCCGAGCACGCCCAAAGCGGCTTCCAACTCCCCTGGTAGCACCTCGATCAAACCGCTTGCGCAACGTCCCACACCGTCTGCATAGATGACAGGAGTGCCTAAGCAAAGCATCGGGTACCGTATTACCACTAAGGGTAGCTTTCTTCCCTCTTGCATCCGTAAAGACTGTCCGAATTACGCAGGTGAGTTAGAGAGAGTAGCATCAGATCAGTTTCTATGAGTAAGACGACGATATATTATTTCAGTGCGACCGGTAACAGCTTGGCTGTCGCCCGTCATCTGACAGAGGCTCTCGATGTCGAAGAGCCGATTTCGGTACCCGGCTCATTGATCAATGAGGATCCGTACCTCGAGGCCCGGGGGGCCACCTCGCTGGGCTTTGTCTTTCCGGTACAGCGGGCTACTATCCCCGAAATGCTGCGCGGCTTTATCCAATCGATGCCCATAGACCCTCATTGCTACTATTTTGCTATTTCGACCTACTCGCTCTTTGGTTCCAACGAATTTTGGGATATTGATGAACTGCTTGTTTCCAAAGGGGCCGCGCTCAACTATGCTGCGAGTGTCAAAATGATGGGTAATGTCGGCATCGTCGGGCCCTCCACTGCCACCATCAATAAGCGCCTGGAGCGCATGGAGCACCAGGTTGACGGGATAGCCACCGCCATAGCCTATCACCAACAGAGCTTCTTTCCCCGCGCAAACAAGCTCCTGGGTTGGGCCGTGAAGAACTTTACCCACCTGTACCGTAAATACATCGTCTTTCGAATTGACAAGCGTTGTAAAGGATGCGGAATTTGCGTCCAGGTGTGTCCTGCGCAGAATATACAGCTGCAAAAAACCGATTCGGAGGTCAGTGCTCCTATCCGGTCCGACAAGTGCGAGGCATGCCTTGCCTGCGTGCACTGGTGCCCGGCATCGGCGGTTCGTATGTCCAAACGAAGACACACCAGCTATCATAACCCCCGGGTGCTCCCCGAGGAACTCAACCCAAAAAAGCCCAAGGCTGCCTCAGCGCCACCAGCTGAAGTCGTGCAGAGAATAACCGAAGAACCCGAGATACGTGTACTGCTGCGTGACCAGGAAAAGCCTTCAGGGGCGCAAAAGCAATCAATGAGCGATGCTGAGATTGCCGAGGCGCTCTCAAGCCTTGAATCCTGATACCATGGTTGTGGCCAATCAACAATACTGACCCGTGGTATGCTTATATGCATCAATCTCTGAACTGCGGATCGCAAACGGCAATGGTACCTATCGCTTCTCAACGAAAAGAGTGTCCGCTTGAATCATAGTAACCGCGATTATCTTGATACCCCTTCTCAGCTGCATTCCTTTGTCAGTGAAGCCAGCAGGGCATCCGTATTGGCCGTTGATACCGAGTTTATCCGTGAGCGCACCTATTTTCCTCAGCTCTGCTTAATGCAGCTAGCCACGCCTGAGCGTTCGGTTATCGTAGACCCCCTGGCCCTCAAGGATCTGTCCCCCCTTAAAGAACTCTTCTTATCCGAGCACATCGTCAAGGTCTTTCATGCCGGTGAGCAGGACCTCGAAATCATCAATCACTATCTTTCGCTGATACCGCAACCACTCTTTGACATACAACTGGCAGCAGAATTGCTCGGCATGCCCCAGCAATCCTCCCTCCGTACCCTGGTGAGGGAGTTTGCCAATATCCGGCTTTCCAAGACGGTTTCTTTCAGCGACTGGAACAATCGGCCGCTTTCTGAGTCGCAGATAAGTTATGCGCTTGACGACGTACGCTATTTGCCGAGCATCTATCTCAAGATGCATGACTCGCTCAAGCAACTGGGGCGACTCGAATGGCTGCAGGAAGACTTTGCCGCACTCGCGGACACGAGTCGCTACCTGCCGCAACCAGAGCTTGCCTGGCGTAAGATCAGACACTCTTCTTCGCTCACGCGCGTGCAGCTGGGTGTTTTGCAAGAAGTCACCATGACGCGGGATCTGATTGCCATGAAGCGTAATCTTCCCAAAAAATGGATCGTCACCGATGAGTTGCTGATAGAGATATCCCGCCTTTCTCCAACCAGTATCGAGGAGCTCTTTCACCTCAGAGGGGCAGAAAACCAGCTGGGGCAGCACTGGAGCCACGAACTGCTCGCTGCCGTTAAGCGTGGTCTGGAGATCTCTCCTGAACAATTGCCCGACCGCAAGCATCCCTCAATACGTCTGGCAGCAAATGCAGCAGCCAACGACATGTTGCGCGTACTGGTTAATCAGCGGGCACGCGACAATCAGGTGACGCCTTCAATGCTCGCCAACAAAGAAGAACTGGTACGGCTGGCGGCAGGAGAGCGCGAGGGGCTGCGTATCCTTACCGGCTGGCGCTACAAACTGGTTGGGGGCGAGCTGTTGCAGCTTCTTGACGGTAACCTCACCATCCGACTCAAAGGCAACTCCCTCAAGGTGACCTCGTTAGAGGCATAAGACGCCCCCTCTGTCATTCCCGCGCCCCTCTGTCATTCCCGCGAAGGCGGGAATCCACCACCTGATACTACGCGATGTTGTGGATGACAGGTACAATGGTGAACCATGAATCTTGAATTCCAAAATAAGAAATTACTGCTTGCGCCTATGGCGGGGGTGAATGACCCGGTCTTTAGAGCGCTATGCCGCCGCATGGGAGCTGATCTTACCTACACTGAGATGATTAGCTCAAAAGGTCTGGCTTACAAGAATCTCAGGACGCAGGAAATGATTGCCGCGCTACCGGAGGACAGGCCCTATGCCGTGCAGATCTTTGGTCACGAGCCCGAGGTCATGGCAGCTCAGGCGTGCGTTTTAGAGCAGCAACTGGGCAGCGACCTTGCTCTTATCGACATAAACATGGGCTGCCCGGCTCGTAAAGTTGCCTCAGCGGGAAGTGGTGCGGCGCTTCTGCAAAAACCCAAACTCGCAGGATCCATCGTACAGGCAGTGGCATCAGCAGTACGTACCCCGGTAACGGTAAAGATGCGCCTGGTATCAGACTCTGCTGAAGAAACCCTTGCCTTTGCCCGGCTCATGGCCCAATCAGGAGCTGCTGCACTGACCATTCACGGCAGAACGGCAAGCCAGTACTACCACGGCACCGCACAAAAGAGCATCGTGAGCCTCCTGTCCGAGCACCTGCCTGTCCCGGTGTTGGCGAGTGGCGATGTGTTCTCAGAGGCCGACATACAAGACTATTGGAACGAGGGTGCCAACGCGGTAATGATAGCTCGCGGAGCGCGGGGCAATCCCTGGATATTTGCCGGCTACCAACCGAGTTACGCTGAGATAATCGAGGTTGCCCGAGAGCACACCGAGCGTCTCTTTGACTGGGAGCCCCGAAAACTGGTCTGGATGCGCAAACATCTGGCCTGGTACTTCAGGGGAACCCCGCATGCTGTGCAAATACGTAAAGCCGTGCAAACGGCCGTCACTCTTGAAGACTATCTGAGCATCCTGAAGAGCGCTGATTGATGTACGAATCTCTCTACCTGCATATTCCCTTTTGCAAGCAGCGCTGTGGCTACTGTGATTTTCAAACCGAGGCTGTAGGGCAGGACGACTCCCGGATGGACGAGTACCTCACGCAGCTTTTCAGTGAGATACGAAGAGCCCGTGCGCGAGGCGACCTTGCCACCATCCGCACCCTCTACCTGGGCGGCGGCACGCCAACGCATTTTGGGCACGCGCGCCTGGTGGAGCTGGCGTACCTCCTCTCGCTCAATATCAAACTTGAGCATGTTGAGGAGTACAC
>JAISPK010000067.1 GCA_031274985.1 Coriobacteriales bacterium
ATCCCCTACACCACCGCTGCTAAGCTCAGGGTGACGGTGGGAATAAAATTGAAACTTGACATCTCTATTAATCCCCCTCACTTTGAGCGTAGTGGCGCTACTCCCTACACCACCGTTGCTAGGCTCAAAGTGCTGGAGGGGATCAATTCTTAGAGCGAGAAGGCAAAAACGACAATCTTCTCCCTCAATGCCGCTGGCGAAAAACAAAAGCTGGCGGCACTTTTGTAAACCTACGGTAAACCAAGGGTATTGCCACGCATGCTACAATTGGCGTTCATCGCGTATACCCGAAAGGAAGTCAGGATCACATCTATGGATTTAGAGCAACAGGGGCAGCTTGTCCACGTAATACGGGAGAAGCTAACGGACTTGTCTGGGGAGCGGTTAAAGATTAGAGCAAACATGGGACGATCAAGAATTATGGAGTGCGAGGGAGTTATCACCCAAGCGCATCCACAGCTCTTTATCATGGAGCTGGAGCTCAGACGCGGGAGCGTTCGTCGTCAGTCATACCAGTATGTGGATGTGCTGACCGGCACCGTAGAGTTGAGCCATATTGAGAGCGAAGAGCTGCTGTTTCCGGCGTTCTCGCAAATCCCTCAGCTTTAAAGCGATCTACGAGCGAGACGACCAGTCCAACCTAAGTGCACCGAGCAACGACGAGTTTAAACCGCTCGTCGATTTTGCTCTGTCTTGGGTTATGCCAGGTTGCGCCCCTCAGATGGCTATAGAATACAAGGGTGTAGTTCTGGCCGTGAGAGAGGATGCATCGTGGCGCTTGAGACCAAAGAAGACGTAATTGCCTACCTTGAGGTAAACCGTCAGTATTTTGCCAAGAAGGTGGGCTTTAAGCATATGAGCGCCCAGCTTGCTGACATCATCGCTTTTATCGAGAAGCTGGCAGCAGAAAACGAACAGCTTAAGGCCAGGGTGGCAAAGGGCTAGCAGAGGCGGTGCGCCAGGGTCCTGCTATTTTCGGTACGTGCCGAAGAGGCCCCGGACCAGCTCTCTGCTCACGGATCTGCCGATCTGTGACATGCTGCTGCTCAGGGCTTTTTCAAGGGGGCTCGAGCTGCTGCGCGAGCGGGACTTCGGCTGGGCCGGCTGCTTTTGCTCTTTAAGGCGCTGCGCTTCCAGGGCCTCCAGCTCTTGCTGCTGTGCCTTGCGCTGAGCATTTTCCTGCAGAATCTCATAGGCAGAATAGCGGTCATAAGACTGGTAGTACTTTGCGTAGAGCGGAGAGCTTTTGGTGATCTGATCGACGAGCTCCGGCTCAGCTACCCCAAAGCTGCAGCGGGGCGGTACGATAAACCCGCGTTGTATCATCCCCGGCGCGCCCGCATCGTCGAGCACAGAGAGCAGCACCTCGCCGGTTGCCAGATCGCTGATTGCCGACTCGCAGTCAATCTCCGGATTGGGTCTGAATGAGGCAGCCGCGGCCTTGATGGCCTTTTGATCATTGGGGGTATAGGCCCGCAGCGCATGCTGGATCTTGTTGCTGAGCTGGCTGAGCACCGTGTTGGGGATATCCGAGGGGCTTTGCGTAATAAAGAAGATTCCCACGCCCTTTGAGCGAATGAGTCTGATGACCTGCTCGACCTTTTGCAACAGAGCCTTTGGCGCGCTGTTGAACAGCAGATGAGCCTCGTCAAAGAAAAAGACCAGTTTAGGCTGAGCCAGATCGCCGACCTCCGGCAGCATTTCGTAGAGTTCCGAGAGCATCCACAGAAGAAAGGTGGAGTAGAGCAGCGGATTTTGGAACAGGGTCACACAGTCCAGGATGTTGATAACGCCGCGCCCGTACTCGTCGGGAATCAACCAGTCGCTCAGGTCGAGCTCCGGCTCGCCGAAGAACTTATCTGCGCCCGCAGACTCCAGCGAAAGAAGGCTGCGCTGAATGGCGCCCACGCTGGCAGCGGTGACGTTGCCGTATTCAGAGGTAAAGGACTTGGCGTTGTCGCCGGCAAACTGTACGATTGAGCGCAGGTCCTTAAAGTCAAGCAACAGCATGCCGTTGTCATCGGCAAACTTGAAGATGATCTGAAGCACGCCGGTCTGAGTAGGGTTGAGATCAAGGATACGGGCAAGCAGGAGGGGTCCCATGCTGGACACGGTGGTGCGCACCGGGATGCCCTTTTGGCCATACACATCAAAAAAGCGCACCGGAAACGCAGAAAAGGCAAAATCCTTGATGCCCATACTCTGCACGCGCTCGTTTATCGTTGCGCTGGGCTCACCCGGCCTGCACATGCCCGAGACATCACCCTTGATATCGGCCATAAACACGGAGGTTCCCATCTCACTGAAAGCCTCTGCCAGCACTTTTATGGTCGTGGTTTTACCGGTGCCTGTTGCGCCGGTTACCAGACCGTGCCGATTCATCATCCGGGGCAGCATAGTGAGAGGCTGAGTGCCATTTTTGCCGGTGGCAATCCAGATCTTGTTCTCTTCTTTCAGATACATGAGGGCACCTTTCCACAACAATAGTGATCAGAGAAAAACGAGTTACAAAGAATCCACCCAAAGGCGCAGAGCGGCAATGCGGCAATTGTAGCATATGGACAACAAGACGCTGTCATTCCCGCACGGGAACGACAGAGGGGGTGGCGCTGGAAGAAAAGATCCTTCGCCTGCGGCTCAGGATGACAGAAGAGAGAGAGCGCTCTCTTCTGTCATCCTGAGCCGCAGGCGAAGGATCTTTTCTTTAGCAGCGAGCTGTCGTCAGTCCTTAAGCATTGCGTTTACCTCTGCCTGGGTAAAGACGGGGCCGTCCAGGCAGATATATTTGCTCCCTACGTTGCAGCGTCCGCACTTACCGATGCCGCACTTCATGCGCATTTCCAGGGTCGTGAGGATGTCGTTATCGGACACGCCCATATTGGCCAGCGCCTTTGAACAGGTGCGGTAGAGACTGGGGCCGCCACAGAGCACCGCCGTGGTGTTGGTAATGTCCAACCCGAGACTCTCCAGGTACGGCGCCGTAAACTCTACCGGGCCGTCCCAGTCGTCGCTGGCGCGATACACGCTCACGTGCACATGCATGTTGGGCTCATTGGGCCAAAGGTCAAACAACTGCTCTTTAAACACCAGGTCCTTCTTGGTGGAGGCGCTGTAGACCAGGTCGATGCGCCCGTAATCAGAGCGATTTGCCAGCGTGTGGAGCAAAAAGGTGCGCACGGGCGGTAACCCGATGCCGCCGGCAATGAAGATCATGTTGCGTCCCTTGCACGCATCGGCTGGCCAGAAGTTTCCGTAAGGCCCGCGTACGGTGACCTGTGCGCCGGGGTGGAGCTGGTGGATGCGCTCGGTTACCGTGCCAACCTTTTTAACAGTAAACTCGATCCAGTCTTCTCCGCCCATAGAAACACAAAACATGCACTCGCCGTGATTCACCACACCAAACATCCCGAGCTGTCCCGGAACAAAGCTGAAGGGAATCCTGCCGTCCAGGGTCTGAACCCTGAACGATTTGACGTCAGAGGTTTCCTGAGTAACCGCGATGACCTTGCATACCTGAGGGATGAGCGGGTTGGTTTCACAGGAGCAGTCGTGGGAGATCGCAATCATGAAGCCACCTCCTTTACCGCTGTACTGCCTTGTTGCTCAGCTCCAGCGCCCATCAGAGAGGAGGTATCCTCAATGACCCTGCTGATGTCGATACCGGCCGGGCAGAGCTCTATGCATCTGCCGCAGCCGCAGCACAGAGAACTGCCGTAGCGATCGCTGAAAAAGCTCAGCTTGTGCATGAAGCGATTACGCAGGCGCCGCATCTTCGTCGGCCGCGGATTGTGAAAACCGGCCATCATGGAATAGTCAGAAAACGTACAGCTGTCCCAGGTGCGAAAGCGGTAGCCCGTGTTGCCTTTGTTGTTCTGGCTCATGTCAAAGCAGTGGCAGGTAGGGCACACAAATGCACAGGTACCGCAACCCAGACACTTCATCGAGAGGTCGTTCCAGTAGGCGTGCTCAAACAGCTGCTCAAGCGAATCCTTGACGTTTGAGGTGTCGAGCGCAAGGGAGAACGTAAGCTCGCGTGCCGCAGTCTTCTGCCCCTCAGTCAGGAAGGGGCTCCAGGCTTGCAGCGCCTCGGTACCACGCCCGGTGAGCGCTTCAACGAAATAGCCATCGCCGGTGTCGGTGAGCTGGATGTCGGCGCCAGTCCCGGCAGCCGGGTCAATGCCAAACGAGGTGCAGAAACACGAGCGATCGGGCTCGGTGCAGCCAAGGGCCACAATCAGCGTGTTGTTGCGCCGCTCCAGATACAGGGTGTCAATGAAAGTCCGTGTTAAAAAAACCTCGTCCAGGCGCTCAATGCTGTAGGTGTCGCAGGAGCGCACCCCGAAGAGAACCTGATTGGTGGTGTTAACGGTTTCGCATAAGGTGATATCCTCGCCAAGCTGCGCATAGGTGTAGAGCGTCTCGGTCTGTGGAAACAGGGTCTCCTTGGGAGAAAACACGGTTTTTGCCTTACCGAGCTCAACCGCACTACCCTTAGCAAAGGGCGCAAAGCGAGTCTGTCCGTCCAGCTCCCGGGGAACGTAGACGGTAGCCTTGCTGGCAAGCGCTTCGAGCAGGTCGTTCAGCCGTTCTTTTTTCAGTATCACGGATATCACCTCCTACATGAATTCTTCGACATCGTCGAGTTGATAGTGGTCAAGAGGGGAGGGAGTGCAGTCATCAATGCCGGCAATGTATTCGCCGAAGAGCTCATGAACGTCTTTGATGACCTTGCGGTTAAGCTGCATGAGAGGTAGTCCCTTGGGGCAGACCCGCTCGCACTCGCCGCACTCAAGGCAGCGCTCGCCCGAATGGAACATCCGGGTGATGCCGTAGTTCTGGTTTTCTGCAAGCGAGGTCTCCTTGCCCTGCCAGCCCTTGGCTGCCTGATCGGTAAAGCACTCCTTGCAGGTGCAGGTGGGGCAAACATCGCGGCACGCCTTGCAGCGGATACAGCGGGAAAACACGTCTGCCCAGTAGTCATAGCGTTCGTCGGCGCTCAGCGACTCAATGCGATTCACCTCTGCAAAGCGGTCTGCCACAGCGCTTTGTTCAAGCAAATCGCCTAAAAGCTCGTCATAAACCACCGGATTGCGGTGCGTGCACTCCCGGCACTTCTTGAGTTCCTCGCCGGTTTGGGCATCCTTCATGCCCTGGCAGGGAATGCCGAGGAGATAGAGGCGATCGCGCTCTATCTGCCCATCCTTGAGTGCCAGGTTGATCCCTCGCGCATCACAGCCGCGCACGACCACGCCAATCTTTTTGGTGGTCTTGTCTGCCAGTGGGTATTTGGCAAGCAGATGCACGCAGTACTCGTTGTAGATGAGCCGATCCACATCAGCAACGGTGCGTATGATGAGTGGCGTCGTCTGTCCCTCAAACCGACCGGCTTCCCAGCCAATAAGGTAGTCGAGGGTTCCGTCTTCGAGAAGGATACGAGCGCGCTCGCGCAAGGTTTCTTGTGTGTTAGCCATCAGCGCCCCTCCTCTCTGAACTTGTGGTTGGGCCCGAGCTTGGTGATTGCCTCGCAGGTGTCCACCACCGTGTCGCGAAACTTGCCTGCCTCCGAGCCCGATATCCAGCGTATCTGAAAGCGCTCGGGCTCAATGCCAAAGTACTCCAGGTATCGCCGATAGAGCAGCATGCGTCTGCGGGTAAAGTAGTTGCCGGTTGAATAGTGACAGTCGCCCGGATGGCATCCGCACACCAGCACCCCGTCGCAGCCTTTTTGAAAAGCATGCAGCACAAACTGCGGGTTAACACGGCCGGAACAGGGGAGTCTCAGCAGCCTCACGTCTGCGGGGTATTTCATGCGGTTGAGTCCGGCCAGATCGGCTCCGGCATAGGTGCACCAGTTACAGGTAAAGGCGAGGATCTTGGGCTTCCACGCTTCAGGGGCTTCCTGCACGACTGCTCCGCCCTGATTCTCCTGCACTGCGTTTAATGTTTCCTGCTCTAGAGACATAAGGCATCAACCTCCTGCAGAATCTGTTCGTTGGTAAAGCCCTTGAGGTCAAGAGCACTGGAATAGCACGCCGAAGTGCAGGCGCCGCAGCCCTGACAGAGCCCTGAGTTGATATTGGCTATGTCGCGCATGACCTTGACCGAATTCTCGCGACGCTCCACGGTTTCTAAGGTGATGGCGCCGTAGGGGCACACACCAACGCAGTCACCGCAGCCGCGGCAGTTGACCTCATTGACAAAGCTGATCATGGGATTTGATTCAAGCGCCTTGTGGTTAAACAGGCCAATGACCTTGGAAGCAGCCGCAGAAGCCTGGGCAACTGAGTCGGGGATGTCCTTCGGCCCCTGAGCCGTGCCAGCGAGATACACGCCGGCTGTATTGGTCTCCACCGGGCGCAGCTTGGGATGCGCTTCGTTGAGCCACCCGTCCTGGTCGCGCGAGACACCAAACAACCTGCCGATCTCTCCGGCTGATTCCTGGGGAACCATGGCGGTGTCGAGCACCACGAGGTCCGCGTTGACCTTGACGATCTTGCCCGAGAGCGTGTCCTCTCCAACGCACACATAGTGACCGTTTTCGGGATAGATCTTGGCAACGCGTCCGCGGATGTAGGTTGCGCCGTCCTCAAGGGTCTTCATATAGAACTCATCGTAGCCCTTGCCCGGCGTGCGTACATCCATATAAAAGACGTAGCACTCGCTGCCCTCGATCTTCTCCAAAAACTGGTGTGCGTGCTTGGCGCCGTACATGCAACAGGCGCGCGAGCAGTACGCCTTGCCCTTGTGCGGGTCGCGTGAACCCACGCACTTTATCATGACGCAACTCTTGGGCTCCTTGCCGTCGGAGGGGCGCACGATATGCCCCTCGGTGGGGCCCGATGCATTCACGAGGCGCTCAAAGGTGAGGGCGTCGATGACGTCAGGGTAAGCACCGCCGCCGTATTCGCCGTAGAGCTTGCCCCAGTCAATAAGGTCATAGCCGGTAGCAACCACCACTGCGCCAAACTCCTGCTTGACGAGCTTGTCCTGCTCTTCAAAGTCAATGGCGTCTACGGTACAGATTTTCTGGCACACTCCGCAGCGGTCTTCCGTGAACTTGCGGCAATTCGTGGCGTCAATCACCGGCTTGCTCGGCACCGCCTGAGGGAAGGGCTTGTACACGGCTCTGCGCTGCGTAAGCCCGCGATCAAACTCGCTGGTAACCTTGCTGGGGCATTTGACCTCGCACAGGCCGCAACCGGTGCATTTGTCATAGTCAATGTACTTGGCCTTTTGGCGAATGGTCACCGTGAAGTTACCGATGTACCCGGTCACTTCCTCCACCTCGCTCACGGTCCTGAGCTCAATGTTGGGGTGCGCGCCGGCCTCGTTCATCTTGGGGGAGCAGATACAGGCCGAGCAGTCCATCGTCGGAAAGGTCTTATCGAGCATGATCATCCTGCCGCCGATAGAAGGCTCCTTCTCAACGAGGGTCACGGGATAGCCGGCATCGGCAATGTCGAGCGCCGCTTGAATGCCGGCAATACCGGCCCCGATAACCAGCGCACGCTTGGTGAGAGGGATCTCACTCGTATAGAGCGGGGTATTGCGGTCGACCTTTGCTGCTGCCATGCGGGCAAGGTCGATGGCCTTGTCGGTTCCCTCTCCCTTGTCCTTGTGTACCCAGGAGCACTGCTCGCGGATGTTTGCTATCTCCAGCATGTAGGGGTTGACCGAGGTATCAGTGAGCATTTTGCGAAAGGTCAGTTCGTGCATACGGGGCGAGCACGAGGCGATGACGATCCGGTCCAGGCCATGCTCTTCGATGGCTTGCTTTACCGCCTGCTGCCCCGGCTCGGAGCACATGTATTTGTTCTGTTCAACAAAAACGACACCCGGAAAATCCTTTGCCGCTTCGGCCACTTTGTCTACATCTACGGTAGCCGCAATGTTGGTGCCACAATGGCATACGAACACACCGGTTCTGCTCATGAGGTCACCACCTTTTCTGTTTCGTCATCAGGCGCTACATCGGGCTCAGCTGCCGGCTCCTCGAGGGCGCGCGCTGAACGCGAGACCGCAGCAACATAATGCTTGTCAATACCCACGTCTGTTGGCTTGGCGCCCAGACACAGCGACACGAGCTCGGTAAAGTAGAACACGGGAATGTCGTAGTTGGTGCCAACAAGCCGGTTCACCTCTCTCTCGCGCATGTCGAGATTGAGCTGACACAGGGGGCAGGCGGTCACAATAGCCTCTGCACCGTTGATATAGGCGTTGTGCAGGATTTTTTCTACCATGGTCTTGCCGGCGGCCGGCTCGGTCACCTGCAGCGAGGCACCGCAGCACTCCGTCTTAAAGGCCCAGTCAACGGTATCGGCACCAACGAGGCGCATGACCTCGTCCATACTCTGCGGATTCTCGGCATCGTCAAAGTTCACCTCTTCTACGGGGCGAATGAGCATGCACCCGTAGTAGCAGGCAACTTTGAGGCCG
Organism: Coriobacteriales bacterium; assembly: GCA_031274985.1. Taxonomy (GTDB): domain Bacteria; phylum Actinomycetota; class Coriobacteriia; order Coriobacteriales; family UBA8131; genus WQXH01. The sequence goes on from JAISPK010000067.1 coordinate 8,437, forward strand.
TGCAGCGACTTGGTGAGTTTTGCCTCGAGAGCCTCTTTGATGTCCTCATTTTGCACGATTACCTGAAGCAGACTGAGCACGTTGGCATCGGCGCGATACTCGCGATCGATGAGCGACTCGATATGTGCCCGATTCTCGGCACTCTTGCGCACATAATGCTGCGCATGGTTCAAGCGCCCGAAACAGGCTGCGCAGGGGGCCACCACGTCGAGCCCCGGAAACGTCTCCTCGCTTATCGCCAGGCTTCGCGCCGGGAGCGCCAGACTCAGGTCACGGTTGACGAGATGGGCAGACGAAGCTCCGCAACAGTTCCAGTCGGGAATCCTCCTGAACTTAAGCCCAATGGCCTTAACCAGATAGCGCGTGGACATCTCATAGGCAAGCCCGGTTGAGCAGGAGGCACAACCCGGGTAATAGGCAAATTCTTTTGTCACGGCAGCTCACCTCCCAGGCAGCGGTCCATGATCGCGCGCACGTCCGGGAGGTCTTTGACCTTATGGATCTTGAAGCCGATCATGCCCTTGAACAGCAGGTGCGGCGCACTCAGCGCATCCTGCATCAAGTGGCCGCTGAAGAGGTTGTATTTCATCATCATGTAGAGCTCATTGGAGCGTCCGTTTTGATAGACGCCCTTGAGAAAGAGGGTGTCAAAAACAGAGGGTCCCTTAACGGGTCGCTTGCCCGCAGCCTTTGAAGCCCGGCGGACCTCTTCCATAAGCGAGGGGAGGTTAACGTCCCGGGGGCAGCGTGTAACGCAGGTCACACAACTTGCGCAGAGCCAGGGAGTCTTGGCCTCCAAAACCTCCTCCCAGCATCTGAGATGCAGAAGCCTGATGACTTCGCGGGGCATGATGTCCATAGCGTGCGAAACCGGACAGCCTGCGCTGCACTTGCCGCACTGATAGCAATCTTTGAGATTTACACCAGCTTTTGCGGCCACCGCTTCAGTTGCCTCATTGTTCTTAGCCCTACTCACCGACAGATTCACGATATCCATGCAGTGCTCCTCTCTCTGGACGCCACAAATGGATGTACTGGTACCTGAAAACTTGAAACGCCCGACCCACCGATCCGGTCAGCGCGCAACCTACTTGGAGTTAACACATTATGAAGTAATCAACTACCGGGGAGATTTGAATGTCACTTTTGATTAGTTAAACGAGAGAGGATTTTGCCGAACGGTATCAAGCAGAAAAGCTACGACTGCAAACGGTATAAAAGCATAGCCAAACGGTATGTGGGTCAAAGAGCAAAACCCGGCACCCTGTCTTTGTACAGACTGTCGGTTTTGGCCAACGATCTTCTTTCTGCGCCCGTGCTGTCCTTAACGTGTGCGGTATTCTGTGGTACATTGATGCGACAAGATAACAGAGGACATTTGGGGGTACCCATGCTACGAACAATTATTCAGATAAACGAAGAGACCTGTGACGGATGCGGAAGATGTGCCAGCGCCTGCCATGAAGGGGCAATCGGCATGGTTGACGGCAAGGCAAAGCTTTTGCGTGTTGATTACTGTGACGGGCTGGGCAACTGTCTGCCTGCTTGTCCGGTGGGCGCCATCAGTTTTGTTGAGTGTGACACAGAAGCTTTTGACGAAGAAGGCGCCCGGGCAAACATGATGGCGCGCGAGCAGGCCCTGAGCGGCTGCCCGTCAAGCCAGCCTCACGTTATCAAACACGAGGAGGACTGTTGCGGGGAGGACAATACCTCTGTCTGTGCGGATGCCGGCCAAACCTCCACCACCAACGAAGTAGAGCCAGCGCACAAAGCGCGAACCAGTCAGCTGGCCCAGTGGCCTATCCAGATCAAACTGGTTGCTGCCAATGCGCCCTTCTTAAGCGGCGCAAAGCTGCTCATTGCTGCGGACTGCTGCGCTTACGCCTACGGGGATTTTCACGAGCGCTTTATGAAAGGTCACATCACACTCATCGGCTGTCCCAAGCTGGACGATGTTGACTACACAGATAAACTCGCGCAGATCATTGAACACAACGACATCAAGAGCATCACGGTGGCCTACATGGAGGTGCCTTGCTGCTTTGGCATCGTGCACACCGTTAAAGAAGCCTTGCTGAAGAGCGGCAAGATGGTTCCCTGGCGCGTTATTAAGGTAGGAGCTGACGGACGCATCTTTGAAGACTGACGAGCGGTTTGGCAAAGGGCCAGAGGTGCTTTGAAGCAGGATTTATTTGCGTTCAGGGGTAAACTTCGCTTAAAACTGCAGGTATTTTGGTACCATATGCTTTTTGACAACGCTTCTGAAAGGTTCCTATGAGTATTTCTGAACGTCTCGACCGGCTTCCCGCCACCCCTCTGCTGCGCAAGATTATCGTCATTGCCGGCCTGGGATTAATGTTTGACGCTATGGACCAGGGGATGGTTGCCGGGGTCAACGCTGCCGTCAGCGTGGACTGGGCTCTCTCTGCCTTCCAACAGGGTTTCCTGCTCAACTCCGGCTTAATCGGAATGCTGCTGGGAGCCCTCATTTCAGGACTTGCCGCGGACCGTTGGGGTCGGAGGACCGTTGTGCTGGTCACCCTCCTGGTGTTCAGTGCAGGCAGTTTTCTCTGCGGTCTTGCCCCTACCTTTGAGCTGCTGCTGGTTTTCCGATTCATCACCGGCATTGGTCTGGGGGGCGAGCTGCCGGTTATCACCACCATGGTGAGCGAGTTCTCATCCCTTAAAAACCGGGGACGCAACGTGGTTGTTGTGGAGAGCTTTTGGGCCTGGGGATGGATCCTCGCAGCCCTGGTAGCCTTTCTGGTTATTCCCTTGGACGGATTCGGATGGCGGGCAGCGTTCTTCATTGGCGCGGTTCCTGCTCTCTTCGCCGCAGCCCTGCGGTTTCTCATACCGGAATCCCCCCGTTTTCTCGAGCAGAAGGGGAGACTGGAAGAGGCAGAAGGCGTCGTGGGCGCCATGGAGCGCTCCGCCGGCATAGAGATGGCAGCCCGCGAGACGCAAGCGCCGGCCCCTGCGCCGGCCCCTGCGCCGAGCTCAGTTGCCACAGCAATCGCTTCAGCGCTCAATGCATTCGTCAGCCTCTGGAAAAAAGAGTATCGACGGTCAACGGTGGTGCTCTGGGTGCTTTGGTTTGGCGTTAACCTTGGCTATTACGGCTTTGTGCTCTGGATGCCAAAATTCTTCGTTGCACAAGACTACGGGCTCGCAAGCGCTTTTATGGTCGTGCTGATTATGTCCCTTGCTCAATTACCCGGTTATCTCACCGCAGCCATCTTGATTGAGAAGATCGGAAGAAAACCGGTCCTGCTGATATTTCTCGTTGGATTTGCGTGCGCAGCGTGGTTCTTTGGTCATGCCAACAGCCAGGGCCTTGTGCTCTTATTCGGCTGCCTGATGTACTTCTTTGCTCTGGGAACCTGGGGCTGCATCTACTCCTATACCCCTGAGCTTTATCCCACTGCCATCAGAACGTCCGGCGCAGGAGCTGCTTCAGCGTTTGGAAGAATCGGTGCCATTATCGGCCCCCTGATCGTGCCAACGATGTATGCCTTTTTTGGCGAGGCGAATGGCTTTGAGTTGGTGTTTGCTGTGCTTGCAGCCGTGTTTCTTTTGGTGGCACTTGTGGTGGCGCTTCTCGGCAAAGAAACAAAAGGCAAGGTCATCCAAGAAGCTGAGTAAGACGATCCCTCACGAACTCCCCGTAAACATAAAAAGCCCCTGCTTTGCAGGGACTTTTAATGTTTAGTGGTGCGCCGTAAGGGATTCGAACCCCTGGCGTCCTGATTCGTAGTCAGGCCCTCTATCCAGCTGAGGTAACGGCGCAAGGCGTACCATTATAGACCATGCAAACCTTGTTTCAAACAGCTAAACTGTTTTTTTGCACAAAAGACTGATATTATCTTAGCAATTCGCATGAACGCAGTAGGGCAAACAAGCTTATGGAGGCACGATGAGTGAACCGTTGGTGGGGGTAATTCTCGGCTCGAAGAGCGACCTGGAAGTGATGCAGGCATGCACACAACAGCTTGAAGAGTTTGAGGTACCGTACGAGTTGCTGGTGGCCAGCGCCCATCGCAACCCGGATAAAGTGCACGACTGGGCAGGCTCAGCAGAACAGCGGGGCTTGCGCGTCATAATAGCTGCTGCGGGTAAAGCCGCCCATTTGGCAGGGGTCGTGGCTGCCTACACCACGCTGCCGGTTATTGGCGTTCCCATGAAAACGAGCGACCTGGGCGGCATGGACAGCCTGCTTTCAATGGTACAGATGCCGGGGGGAGTGCCGGTTGCCTGCGTTGCCATCAATGGCTCTAAAAACGCAGCGATTCTGGCAACGCAAATAATTGCTACAAGCAATAGCAATTATAAGGAGACCCTGGTAACCTACAAGAAAGACATGGCAAAATAATGGAATTGATCGAGCTCTTCAAAGCGGCCATCATTGGCATCGTTCAAGGCATTACCGAATGGCTGCCCATCTCTTCTACCGGCCACATGATCATTGCTGACGAGTTCATCCAGCTCAACGTCTCACCGGACTTCATGAAGATATTCCTGGTGGTCATCCAGCTGGGATCCATCATGGCGGTTATCGTCCTGTACTTCAAGCGCCTCAACCCCTTTGCCTCCTCCAAGAACAAAGAGGGTCGCAAGAGAACCTGGTGGCTCTGGCTCAAGGTTGCCGTTGCCTGCATTCCGGCGGCTATCGTAGGGCTGCTCCTGGACAACTGGTTTGAGGAAAATTTTTACAACGCCATAACCGTTGCCCTCGCGCTGGTGCTCTACGGCGTTGCCTTTATCATTGTGGAGCGATTTAAGGGCGCAGACAAACCCCTTGAGAAAGCAACTGTCCCTGACGTATCTAACGAGCCAACAGCCTACGTTGGAAAGCATTCTGCCGCAGCGTTAGCTGCACAGAGCATCACAGCTAAAACCGCGCCGCCCTCGCGCAAGACCGCCCCTGCAAAGCGCAGGCCCGCCTCAAAGCAGCCCCACAAACAAAACAACGAGGTAGTTGCCGAGGTAGATAACCTGAGTTTTGCGCGAGCCCTGGGCATCGGCCTGTTTCAATGTTTAGCCATTGTTCCGGGAACCTCCCGCAGCGGCGCTACCATTCTCGGTGGCCGTATCCTCGGCGTAAGCAGAGCAGCGGCAGCGGAGTTCTCGTTTTTTCTTGCTATTCCGGTTATGTTCGGGTGGAGTTTGCTCAGGACCTTTAAGGCTTTTGTTCTCGACGGCATAGTGCTCACCAATACCGAATGGGGAGTATTTACCGTGGGTGTTATCGTGGCCTTCCTGGTCAGCATTCTGGCCATCAAGTTCTTAATGGAGTACATCCGCAAGCACAGCTTTGAAATCTTCGGTTGGTACCGCATTGTGCTGGGCATCGTGGTGCTGGGCTTCTTTGCGCTGAGCGGTCAGCTCTTTATCGTACAGTAGCGCTACGCTTTAGCACCCTCAACAATAAGGTTCTTGGGCAACAGGTTAAAGAGGGCTTTGGCCAGATGGTTGGCGTCGATTGGCTTGGACACGAAGGCGTCAAACCCTTCGTTTTTGAACTTGGCCTCCATGCCCTCAACCGCGTTGGCGGTAAAAGCGACAATGGGAACCTCTGCGGCGTGACCACCGTGTTCCCGGATAAGCCGGGCAGCCTCGATACCGTCCATAGTGGGCATCACCTGATCCATCAAAATCAGATCGTAATGGTTTGTCGTTGCCAGCTCCACCGCTTCACGGCCATCGTGCGCCTTGGTGGCGCGCACCTTATAGGGCTCCAGCATAAACTCAACAATCTCGAGGTTTACCTCAACGTCGTCCACAACGAGGATCTTTGCCTCGGGCGCAGTAAAGCGGATGGAATCATCATACGAAGCAGGAAGATCCTTTGACACACCCGACTTGAGGGGCAGAACAATCGAGAACGTCGTGCCTTCGCCATAGACGGAGTTCACTTCAATTGAGCCGTCCATCATTTCCACCAGGCGTTTGGTAATAGCCAGCCCGAGCCCGGTACCCGAAATATGCTTATTGCGCTCCAGGTCAAGCTGGGTGAACTCTCTGAAGAGACTGTCCATGTCTTCTTGTTTGATGCCGATACCGGTGTCGGTGATGTCAAAACGAATCAGATCGTTGCCTATCGGCTTGGCAGAAAAGACAACAACGCCGTTAGGCGTGTACTTATAGGCGTTGTTGAGGAGATTGGTGATGATTTGCCTCAGGCGCTTGTCGTCACCCCACACCACCTCGGGCAGCCGCGAATCAAAGTCAACGGTAAAGCCCAACTCCTTTTGAAAGATCATCAGCTCAAACATAGACTTGAGGCTGTCCAGCGTTGTCTTGAGACTAAAGCACTCATTGGTCAGCTCAAATTTGTCTGCCTCGATCTTGGAGATATCAAGGATGTCGTTGATGAGTTCAAGCATGGCAATAGAGGAGTTCTGGATCTTTGAGAGGTACACCCGTTGCTGGGCATCGGTTTTAGTGGAGAACATCATATCGGTGAGCCCGATGATGACATTCATGGGGGTGCGGATCTCATGGCTCACCATAGCGAGGAATTCTGATTTGGCCATATTGGCCTGCTCGGCAGCTCGCTGTGCCTGTCGGCACTCGGTGTTGTCAAAGAGCTGCAGCATCAAGCCGTCAAAATGACCGGCGGCATCAACGAGCAGCGTAACCTGAACCGTGTAGTCGCGGATCTTAAGGTCACGAAAAGAATACGCCTGGATCCTTGTTTCGATAGTCTTCTCAACCAGTTTGCTGTGACCGTTAGAGCGGGGAGACATAAGGAGATCTTCAGCCTTGTTGATAAAAACCTCGGGCAAAAAGTCCTGCGTGACCGCACGGAGCGTCTTTCCCTCGATTTGCTCGATACTCGACAAGCCCTTGAACTCCAGGAAGAGACCGGAGCAAAAGTCAAGTATGCCAAAAGTGTCAAAGAGCAGGAACATATTGGGGCTATGACAACACATCAAATTCATGATGCGCTCCAGCCGCGAGTGCTCAACAGGCACTTTCTGAGACAAGCGGGCATTCACCCTACTGATTGCACTAACTCGCTTATCGACAACCCCCCCTGGGTTCAGCTCTGAAAAAATCTCTCTTTGAGAAAGCTCCAGGCTGGTGCTTTTTCGGTCGTCGACCATAAGGCTTTCCTCTCATACGAATGCGTATGACAAGGCTTTATGGTACTTTATATGTTTGCGGGTAGCTAGCAGTTTGCCGAAAAATCACAAAAACAACATAACTTAACCAAAAGTTAAGAAAAATTTAATAAATCGCCCGGTCCAAACCGGGCCAGACCACTTAATCTGCGAGAAAAGAAGCAGCTTTGAGCCCTGCTGCGGCGCCGTCGGCAACTACGCTTTCAATAAAACTGTGGACCCTTCGCGCATTACCGGCGAGAAAAAGCCAGGGGGGATACAATGCGGGAGAAGTGAGGGATGAGAGGTCTTGGAGCAAATCCGTCTCGGGCACCAGGCCAACGCTTACTATAAGAGTATCGCAGTTTAAGCGGGTGCGCTGCTTTGTAAGGAGGTCCTCAAGCTCTACCCCCTCAAGGCGGCGATGCCCAAAGACCCGGGTAATGCGATGATGCGCCAGGAGGAGAAGGCCCTTGTCGTCTACATAGCGCTTGCGATTGGATTTGAGCCCGGTAGCGTCTGCGGCCTGCTCAACGAGAGCCTCGACCCGCTTGCCCTGCTGCGTGAGCGTGCCGGCCATGACCATGCCCACGTCCCCGCTGCCGAGGATTACGATGTTATGGCCGATATCCCAATGTTGCAGATTGACCATACGCTGAGCGGCACCGGCGGTAAAGATACCGCTTGGGCGAGAGCCGGTGACGGGCAGAGACCCCAGCGGTCGCTCGCGGCAACCGCAGGCAAAAACCACGCTCTGCGCTCTGAAGGAGCTTGCGCCGGCCGGCCCGGCGAGATGTACCGTCCGCTCAGCAGAAAGTGCCGTGACGGTGGTTTGGAGAAGCGAAGGCATACCGCGCTCAGAAAACTCCTCTAAAAGAGGAGCGAGGAACTGTGGCCCGGAGAGCGAACCCTCCTGCTCACGCCTGCCAAAACCATGATGCGAGCACTGGGGAAGGATGCCTCCTAAAACCGACTGTCTGTCAACCAGCAAAATCTCTTGAGCAGGAACACCGGCCTCATGTGCCGAACACGCCGCAGCCAGCCCGGCCGCGCCACCTCCTATGATCAGGAGACGCACCTTTTCCAGCGTCGGTGCGCCAGCGCCAGAGCTGAGAGATTGTACCTTGTGGTGAACACCGGACTGCAACGCGGGAGCCTGACGGCTACTCTTTTGCGCAATCCATGATCCGCTGCGGTCTTTTAGGATCTCGGTAGGGTCGCAGCCAAGCTCTGCGGCCAGCAACAGCATGACCCGCTCGGCACAAAAGCTTCCCTGGCAGCGACCCAGACCACAGCCAACTCGACGCTTTACGCCATCAACCGTGTTTGCTCCCAGATCTGCACGAATGGCAGCACGCGCCTCACCGTAGGTGATCTGACGGCAGCGGCAGAGGATCTCGTCATCGTGATGTTCCGTGGATAAACGGGGACTTGCTGACAAAAGGGGACGTACCTTGCGTCTTGC
>JAISPK010000102.1 GCA_031274985.1 Coriobacteriales bacterium
CACGGCAACCCGAGACCGGCGGCGATGGCGCGCGCCTCGGCCTTGGTCATCCCCCCCAGCGGAAACAGGATCCGCCGCAGGTGCTGGGCGCGAATGGGCCAGAGCACGTAGCTCTGGTCTTTTCGCGCGTCGACAGCCTTGAGGAGTCTCCCCTCTTCGATGCGGGCGTAATGGCCGGTTGCCAGATAGTCATAGCCCTCTTCGGCCGCCCGGTTGAGCAGGAGGGTAAATTTGAGGTGCTGATTACAGGCAATACAGGGATTTGGCGTCTGGCCGGCAGCGTAGGCTCTCACGAATGGCTCAATCACTTTGATCCTGAACTCCTCGCGTGCATCGATAACAAAATGAGGAATGCCCAAAGCCGCACACGCCTCTTTTGCGCCCTCGATACAAGCGAGGTCGTCACGCTGGAGCTTCATGGTAATACCGGCACATTCGTAGCCAGCCTCAAGCAGCAGCGCAGCAGCAACCGTGCTGTCCACTCCCCCGCTCATGGCAAGTAAGATACGCGCTTGTTTCATACGAGAGGGTGTTCTCCTTCAAAGGAGCTTGCCGCGGGTAGCCCGTACGCATCCCGGGCAGAGCGCACGGCGTTAAGCACCGCCTGCTCAACTGCCAGTGCTGCCAGGGCGCCCACGACATCCTGGTGTGCCCAGACGCGTCCGGTAGCCAGCGTGAAGAGGGCGTCGCCATCAAAAGAGGTATGGGCAGGATAGATGGCCCGTGCCAGCCCGTCGTGAGCCATGCTCGCTACGCGCTGGGCCTCGCTTTTATGCAAATCCGCGTTGGTGAGTATTGCGCCGATAGTGGTATTAGTGCGTTCATTAACCATACCACCGAGCAGATCCGGCAAAACGTCTAATGGCTCAACGATGCTGTCTTTGCCGTCTTTGTTCATGCGGGCACCGGCAAGATAAGTGCCGGTGTCGCGATCAGCGACATTGCCCAGGCTGTTTACCGCCACGAGAGCCGTGACCTGCAAGCTGCCGCTTTCTACGCTGGCAACACCCAAGCCGCCCTTCATGGCGCAGGAGGGGCCAAGAAACCTGCCCACACTCGCCCCGGTTCCCGCACCGACGTTGCCGGTTTCGGTGATATTGGGGCTTGCACAATCAGCTGCGAGATAACCCATCTGTGCATTAGGACGACAGGCAGCGCTGCCGATGTCTAAATCAAACAGTGAGGCTCCCACCACGACGGGCACCACAAAGCCGGAAAACTCAAATCCGCTTTTCTGCTCCTCCAGGTAGCGCACAACGCCGCCCGCAGCGTCCAGTCCATAGGCACTGCCACCGCTGAGCACGACGGCGTGTACGCTGTGTACGGTGTTCTCGGGGGCGAGAAGATCGGTCTCGCGCGTTGCCGGGGCCGCCCCGCGCACCGCCACGGCTCCCACGGCACCTTGAGGGCAAAGGATCGCCGTGCACCCGGTAGCGGCGATTCTGTCCTGGGCATTGCCCACGAGTATGCCCTCCGGAACAACGGCTGAGGGGCCGGTTTTTAACGTTATCATCAGCTTTCCCCCTTCTGGTTGGCACCATTGAGCAAGGCCGAAGCCATCGCCAGTATGGTGGTGAGATGATTGCTGTTGAGCTGACTCATCTGCAGGGGCTTGCCCAGAGAGTCCGAGTCAGAAAAACCGGGGATCTTCATCCCCATTATCAAGGTATCATGCCAACTGCCATGCTTGTAGCCGAACTTTTCCATAACCACCAGCTCTTTGAAGCCAAAGTGGTGGTGAAGCGCCATGCTGGCGTCATTGGGCATGGTGATAGTTGCATAGAGATTGCAAAAGCCCTGGAGCTTAAGTATTTGAAAGAGCGCCGTGTAGAGGGCGGTTGCAATACCGCGCCCCTGAAACTTGGGGTCGATAAAGATGGCAAGATCGACGTTCCAGTTAAACGCCGCGTGGGGCTGGAGCCGATGCGCGTAGGCAAAGCCGACGAGCTCTCCCTTAACGCAGCAGATGAGGTAGGGATAGTATTTTTTTATATCGTCCATTTTTTGAACGATTTGCTCGAGCGTCGGTATCTTTGAAGTGAGGGTCAGCGAAGTGTCACTGACATAGGGAGCATAGATCTCCAGAATGCGGCAGGCATCATCGACGTCTGCCAGACGTATCTCAGCGCTTTGCAAGTGCCCTCCTCTGTTCGATGTGATATCTGGACAATTCTACTCGTTAGCGCCTCTCAGTAGGCAAAATGTAACCGATTATTCTCCATAGCCAAAGCGCTTGATCTGGTGCGCGTCCTTGCGCCAGTTCTTGCGGAGCTTTACCCGCAGGTCCAGATAGACGCTTGCGCCCAAAAGGTGCTCCAGATCAGCGCGGGCCTCGCTGCCTATTGCCTTGATCTTTGCGCCACCCTTGCCAACGATCATACCCTTTTGGCTTTCGCGCTCTACGTAGATGATAGCCTCAATGCTGTAGTGATTGCGCTTGGCGTCGTAGCCAATGTCCTCTACCTGTACACCTATCGCATGGGGCAGCTCGTCAAAGGTGGAGGTAAGGATCTTCTCACGCACGAATTCTGCCACCAGCACTTCGAGCGGTTGGTCGGTGTTGGCATCCTGGGAAAACCAGGCAGGCCCCTCAGGGAGCAGCTCAACACAGGCGCTGATTAAGGCTGGTATCCCCTCGCCTTCTAAAGCACTGGTGAGGATGGTGTCGGTAAAGGGGTATTCCTTCTGAGCGGCGCAAACCTGAGCCTGCACCTGCTCGGGGGTTGCCAGGGCTGTTTTAGAGACAACCAGAAGCGCCTTGACCTTTGTTCTGCTTAACTGCTCCAAAACCCAGCGGTCTCCCTTGCCAAAAGGCTTGGTAGCATCCAGGACAAAGGCAACGGCGTCAACATCCTCAAAGGCTTTGAGGGCTGAGCGATTGAGCTCTTCTCCCAGAGCGTCAATTGGTTTGTGCATCCCCGGCGTATCCACAAGGATGAGCTGGGCATCGGGCAGGTTGTGGATAGCCCTGAACCGATGGCGGGTGGTTTGCGGGGTGTTGGAGGTGATGGCCAGCTTTTGGCCGAGCACCGCATTGATGAGCGTTGACTTGCCGGCATTGGGTCGGCCTACCAAGGCTACAAAACCGCTGTTAAACATAGGCTGCCTGCCCCTCCGCTGTGTTGTTGTGCTTCATCAGCTGCCCCAGAGCCTGAGGCCGGCTGAAACAAAGAGAAAGGAGCCGCCGATTGCCGCGCCTATCGCCGCCACCAGCACCGCAGCAGCCGTTGCGTCCTTTGCGTACTTGGCCAGTGGATGGATGTCAGGGCTCGTTAAATCGATAAAGCTCTCCAGCGCAGAGTTGATGAGCTCTAACACCAGCACCATCACAATGAAGATAAGGATAAGCGCCCATTCCACCGGCTGCAAAGCCAGAAATACTGAAGCGATGAGGGCTACCAGGGCAACTGCCAGCTCGATTTTAAAGCTGCGCTCCTTCTTGGCGGTATTGATTATGCCGGCAAAGGCATACCCGAAGGCATCAGGCAGACTGGTTTTTTTATGCTTCTCGATCACCTTGTCCTCCATGCTACTAAGAGTTGGTTCTCCCGTGCCTCCATTGCCTCTGCCTCTGCATCCTCTTCGTGGTTGTATCCCAGCAGATGCAGCACACCGTGGGTGAGCATCAAGGCCATCTCGCTCGCGAAGTCAGAGTCAAAATCAAGCGCGTGTTCTCTGGCTACCGCTGAGCAGATTATCACATCGCCCAGCAACTCGCCATCGTTTTCAAAGGACAGCACATCAGTCGGAGCATCGATGCCCCGATAGGTCTTGTTGAGGGAATGTATCTCTGCGGGTGTGACCAGCGATATCGCTAATTCACACTCCTCACTTGCACCCTCCTGAGCAAGAACAAAAGCGGCCAGTTCCTGGTACTCCTGCTCGGGCAACTCCTCGCCGCTGCGGTTATCTACCTCGATGTTCATGTGAGCTCCAACCTTTGCTGACGGGATGCCTCAGAGCTGTCGTAGGCCGAAACGATGCGCTGCACCAAAGAGTGCCGCACCACATCCTTGCCGGTGAGGTCCACAAAGGCAATGTCCGCCACGTCGTAGAGTACCTTGCGCACCTCTTTGAGGCCGCTGGCGCGCTCCGGTAGGTCCAACTGGGTGACATCGCCGGTTATCACCATACGCGAAGAAAACCCAAGACGGGTCAGGAACATCTTCATCTGGTCCGGTGTGGTGTTTTGCGCCTCGTCAAGAATGATGAAGCTGTCGTTTAAGGTGCGCCCCCGCATATAAGCAAGCGGTGCTATCTCGATGATGCCCTGCTCTATCATCTGATGGCCGCTCTCGCGGTCGGTCATGTCAAAGAGTGCGTCGTAGAGGGGGCGTATGTAGGGATCGATCTTCTCAGAGAGGGTTCCGGGCAAAAAACCCAGGCTCTCGCCGGCCTCTACCACCGGTCGGGTGAGGATGACCCGCCCCACCTCCTTGTTCTTGAGTGCCGCCACGGCCATGGCCATGGCCAGGTACGTCTTTCCGGTTCCGGCAGGTCCGATGCTAAAGGTCACCGTATGGCTGCGGATGGCATCCACGTAGCGCTTCTGCCCCGCTGTTTTTGCACGTATCGACTTGCCGCGATAGGTAAGGAGGATGTCCTCGCGCAAGGCCGAAGGTGCCAGCTCGCCGCCGCGGGTAAGGTCGATGATCTGCGCGAGCAGCTCAGGGGTCAACTCCTCGCCCGACTCAGCGAGCTTGATCAAGTCGGTAAAGAGCGTGGTGAGCATCTGCGCTTCGAGGGCGCTGCCAAGTATGGTGATCTGATCTCCCCGCACGGTGATGCGCGCTTCGAATTGATCTGCGATATGCCT
>JAISPK010000052.1 GCA_031274985.1 Coriobacteriales bacterium
TCGCCTGCGGCTCAGGATGACAGAAGGGTTATGCGGGAACGACAGGGGGTCGCGGGAACGACAGAGAGAGAGAGGGTTATGCAGCAATGACAGAAGGGGAGGGGGATACCACGTAAAAAAGCGGTACAATACAACAGTAAACCAATCTATAGAGGAAACACATGGCTTTTCAAAACCCTCCGGGAGTCAATGATCTGTTACCGAGCGCGGCTTTTGGCGTTCAGAGCGCAATAAACACCGCGTCTCGCATCTTTGCCAGCTACGGTTATCGTTATATCGAGACGCCTATGTTTGAGCGCACCGAGGTTTTTACCCGGGGAATCGGCGAAGCTACCGACGTGGTGGGCAAGGAGATGTATTACGTCTTTCCCATGAGTTCGGTGGCGCAATTGGCCGAGGGGGAGAGCTCCTCGCTTGCGAGCCTGGCACTGCGCCCGGAGAGCACTGCGGGTGTCGCCCGTGCGGTGGTACAGCACAATCTCGCCCAGCCGGGGGCTCCGGTGGTAAAACTCTGGTACGCCGGCTCGATGTTCAGGCATGAACGCCAACAAAAAGGCCGCTATCGTGAGTTCCGTCAGATTGGAGCAGAGTGCATCGGGGCAACCGAGCCTTCTGCCGATGCCGAGGTCATCGTGATGCTCATGGCATTCTTTGAGGAGCTGGGTATTCCCCGGTCGCAGATGGTGCTCAAGGTCAATTCCATGGGAGACGAAGCCTGCAGGCCGCTCTATCGCAACGCTGTGCGTGACTTTATCCTTGCTCGCCCGGAGGAATTCTGCCCTGAATGCCTGCGCCGGGCAGACACGAATCCTCTCAGGGCTTTTGACTGCAAGAATCCCTCGTGCCAGGAGGTCTTGAAAGCCGCCCCCAGGATTACTGACTACCTGTGCGACGAGTGCAGCACCCAATATGCCCTCGTAAAGGAGTTGCTCCACACGGCGGGCCTCAGTTTTGAAGAGGACTCCCGCTTGGTGCGCGGCTTTGATTACTACACCCGTACGGTATTCGAGGTACAGGTGCACCACGGCCTGGGCGCGCAAAATGCCATAGGCGGGGGAGGACGCTACGATAAGCTCCTCGAAGAATACGGGGCTAAGCCTACGCCCAGCCTCGGTTTTGCCGTTGGTCTGGAGCGCATTATGATGGTGCTGGATTCTCTGGACGCTGCGCCGCAACTGCCGCCCCGGGCAAAGGTGTTCATTGCCGCCGTTGATGAGGAGGCGCGGCCCGCCGCGTTTATTCTGGCAAGCGCTCTGCGCACAGCAGGCATCAGCGCAGACCTGGATCACCAGGCACGCTCACTCAAATCTCAATTCAAGGTGGCCGACAAGCTCGGTGCCAGCTTTACGGTGATAATTGGTCCCGATGAGCTTGCTCAGGGATGCTATACGCTTCGTAATATGACCGACCACACACAACAGACCCTGAACCAAGAAGAGCTCATAGAGCTTTTGGGATAAGCAACGAAAGAGAAGGAACCCATGACCGATCTTCAAAACGATTACTCCATGCATACCCATACCTGCGGGCAGTTGCGCGCAGAGCAGGCAGACCCGGCCAGAGAGGTAACGCTCTGCGGTTGGGTCAGCCATCGTCGTGACCACGGCGGCCTCATCTTTGTTGACCTGCGCGACCGCACCGGCATAACCCAGGTGGTGTTTGACCCCGACGTTTGCCCTCCTGAGGCCTTTGCCGCCGGTGAGCGCATGCGCCCGGAGTGGGTGCTGCGGGTTGTTGGTTATGTGCGCCTCAGACCGGAGGGCACGGCTAATGCGGATATGGCCACCGGCGCGGTGGAGTTGATGGTGCGCGAGGTTGAGATCCTCAATAGTGCCGAGACGCCGCCTTTTGCCCTCGTCGATGGCATCGAGACCGACGAACTCACGCGCCTGCAGTGGCGCTACCTGGATATGCGTCGCCCGGAAGTGCTGAGCGCGCTGCGCCTGCGCTCTGAGGTAACGGCTGCGCTGCACCGCTCCTTCAATAAACGGGGATTCCTTGAGGTGGAGACGCCCATTCTCGGCCGTTCCACCCCGGAAGGCGCCCGCGACTATCTCGTACCCTCCCGCGTAAGCAACGGCAAGTTCTACGCCCTGCCCCAGAGTCCGCAGCTCTATAAGCAGCTCCTGATGGTGGGCGGCATTGAGCGGTATTACCAGATTGCCCGCTGTTTTAGGGACGAGGACCTGCGCGCTGACCGTCAACCGGAGTTCACCCAGCTCGATGTGGAGATGAGTTTTGTTGCCGAAGACGATGTGCTCGCCCTCATGGAAGACGTGATGGCCGAGGTGCTGACTGCCGCCGGTGTTGCGACAGCAACACACCCTGAGCTGCGCGGAACCCCGGTAGCGGTTGAGGCCGGCGTTTGCGATACGGTGAGTTTTCCGCTCCCGCGCATGTGCTATGACGAGGCAATGGGCCGCTTTGGTAACGACAGGCCTGACATTCGCTTTGGGCTGGAGCTGCAGGATGTCTCTGCTCTGGTGGCCGGCTGTGGCTTTAAGGTCTTTGCCGGTGCGGTTGAGAGCGGGGGAGTGGTCAAGGCCATCAATGCCAAGGGTGCCGGAGATCTCTCGCGCGGAGAGATAGACAAACTGGGCGAGGTTGCCACAACCTATGGCGCCAAGGGCATGGCCTGGATCGCCTTTACCTCGGCCGGCGAGGAAAAGAGCCCCATCATCAAGTTTTTGGGAGACGAGGTGCTTGCCGCCCTCAAAGAAGCTCTGCAAGTGGCCCCCGGAGACCTGGTGGTCTTTGGCGCCGATAGCTTTGAGGTGGTATCCGCCGCACTGGGCGCTGTGCGTCTTGCTCTGGCCGACGTGCTGGACCTCCCCAAGAGCGGCCATCGCCTGTGTTGGGTGGTGGACTTTCCGTTGTTCAAGTACGACGAGGATGGCAGGCGCTTTGTAGCCAATCACCATCCCTTTACGCGGGTCAAGGATGAAGATCAGAGCAAGTTGGAGACCGATCCCGCTGCCTGCGGCTCCTATTCCTACGACTTGATCATGAATGGCTACGAGCTGGGTGGCGGTACGCTGCGTATCCACACCCGTGACCTCCAGCTGCGCGTTTTGCAGGCGATGGGCTTTAGCGAGGAGGAGGCCTGCGAGCAGTTTGGGTTCTTGCTCGACGCGCTCTCCTTTGGCGCCCCGCCACACGGCGGTATCGCCCTGGGGCTTGACCGGCTCATCATGCTGCTCGGCGGCTTTGAGTCGATTCGCGACGTGATAGCCTTTCCCAAAACCTCTAGCGGTGGCGACCCGCTCACGGGCGCGCCGGCCGGTGTGGATGACCGACAACTCCGCGAGCTGGGAATAAAACTGTCGTAAAATGCTTTTTGGCATTGAGGAGCGCAAGGCGCAACTGAGCAACCCATAGGTTTTGAGTGTAGGCTTTGAGTGTAGGCTTTGAGCGTACATTTTGAGCGTACATTTTGAGTGTAGGTTTTGAGTGCAAAGCCCGGGTGAAGGGAGCAGTCATGCCCGTAATCGAGATCAAACAGCTGGTTAAGAAGTTTGGTAAACTCACGGCGCTTAACGGGGTAGACCTTACGTTGGATCAAGGCGAGGTACATGCCTACCTTGGCCCCAACGGAGCAGGCAAAACCACCACGATTCGCGTGTTGCTGGGCATACTCCGGGCAACCTCCGGCAGCGTGAGCATTTTTGATAGGGACGCCTGGAAAAACTCCGTTGAGCTCCACAAACGCCTTGCTTTTGTGCCGGGCGAGGTAAACCTCTGGGGCAACCTCACCGGTGGAGAAGTCATCGACCTCATGCTGGCTCTGAGAAAAACGGGCACTTCGCACACTGAACGGCGCGAGATGTTCCTCGAGCGCTTTGAGCTAGACCCCACTATGAAGTGCCGCGCCTACTCTAAGGGCAATCGCCAAAAGGTGGCGCTCGTTGCAGCCCTGGCCTCAGACGCAGAGCTCTATATTCTCGACGAACCCACCAGCGGTCTTGACCCGTTGATGGAGAAGGTGTTTCAGGACACTATCCTCGATCTGAAGAAGGAAGGCAAGAGCGTGCTTCTCTCCAGCCACATCTTGAGCGAGGTAGAGGCACTGGCGGACAAGATCAGTATCATCAAGGAGGGCAAGATCATCCAGACCGGTACGAGGGCCGAGATTTCTCAAGTTGCCGCAGGACGGACCCTCGAGGAGCTCTTCCTCAGTGAATATCAGGGGAGGTAATCCCATGAGTTCCCTGGCTGCGTTTTGGCAGTACACGCGGTTTATCCTTGTGCGAGAGCGCATTGTTGGTTTGATTTGGATCGTAGCACTGGCAGGCTCCGCGATTTTGTTTGCGGCCATGTATCCCGGACTCTTCTCAAGCGATGCTGAGATGCAGGCTATGGCGCAGACTATGAACACCCCCGCGATGGTTGCTCTGATGGGTCCGGTCTATGGTCTGGATACGCTCAACACGGCCATCATCATGGCGCAGGAGTGCCTCATCTGGTTTGCCATAGCGATAATCATCATGAACATCTTCTTTGTTAACCGCTATACCCGCGCAGACGAGGAGCTCGGCAGGCTTGAGATGTTTCGCGCTCTGCCTGTAGGCAGGCTCACGGGTGTTGCGGCCACTATGATTGGTGCGTTGGTGCTGAATCTGGTGATTGCGCTCATCACGGTGTGTGGTCTCATAGCGCTCAATCTCCCCGGGACTACCGTAGCAGGGGCGTTTGCCTACGGGCTGGCGATTGGTGCAATCGGGTTTTTCTTTGCCGCCCTCACCCTATTGATTGCCCAGCTCCTTTCTTCGTCCCGCGGGGTACTCGGCGTTTCGTTTGCGCTGTTTGGGCTGTTCTATGTCATCAGGGCCTGGGGCGACATGCAAAACAGTGACCTCTCCTACGCCTCTCCCCTCGGTCTGATTTCGAGGGTCTTTGCTTTTTACGAGAACAACTTCTGGCTCCTGGCGATTTTGCTGGGCGCAACCCTGGTGATAACCGCTGTGGCCTTTGTGGTGTATGTCAAGCGCGATTTGGGCGAGGGGGTCATTCCGGCCCGGCCCGGCAGAAAGCATGCCTCGCGGTTTTTGCAGAGTCCTTTTGGGCTGGCGTGGAGGCTTACGCGCAACACGGTGTTTGCCTGGGCAGTTGCCGCCTTTGTCATGGGAGCGGTTTATGGTTCTGTGGTGGGGCAGCTGGACAGCTTTCTCAATCAAAACGAGATGATCAAGCAGATAGTCGAAGGGTTTGGCGAGAACAAGTCGCTGCTCGGCAGTTATATTGCTATGCTGTTTAGCATATTAGCGGCCGTCGGAGCTATTCCGGTGGTTAATGCGGCCATGAGAATCTACGCCGAAGAAAAGCGCGGACGCATTGAGCAGGTCTATGCAGCGGCAGTGCCCCGACTGAGCCTGTTTGCAAGCTTCATGGTCATTGCCCTTGTGCAAAGTCTGATCTTCTTAACGCTCACCGTGCTGGGGATCTACGCTGCGGGTGAGTCCACAGGCCAACTCGTCCTCGCAGATCTTTTCAAGGATGCTTTTGTGTATCTTCCGGCACTCTTCCTCACGCTGGGCGTAGCGGTGCTGCTTATAGGTCTTGCTCCGCGCCTCTCTCTGTTGGTGTGGGTGGTGCCGGTGTATTCCTTCTTGTATGACTACTTTGGCCGCCTGTTCAACTTGCCGGACTGGGTACGCAACACCTCGCCGTTTGGGGTGGTGCCGCAGCTGTCTCTCGAGGACTTTACCGTTGTGCCGCTGGTTGTGCTCACCGCAGTAGGCATCGTTTTTTGTGCAGTGGGCCTGGCAGCGTACCGGCGCCGGGATCTTCGCTGATACAAAGGTTTCCTCCTCAAAAACAGTCCTGTTACTCACACCTTTTTTTGGACTATACTAGGCGTGAGAGCCATCCAATGAGAGAAAGGGGCAATCATGAAAGCGATGAAAGCATTGGAGGCAGTCAAAGAGTCAGGATTACGCTTAAAACTGGTGGTGTTAGTTTTGAGTTTGAGCCTGGCCGCTTCGTTAGTTGGCTGCAGTAGCTGCTCAACAGAGTCCAAGGACAACCCGGACCCGGCAAGTGACAAGCTCGAGGTATCCGACGTGGTCAATATGACCAAGGACGATGCCATCCGGGTGATTATGGCAGATGATTTCAAGCTGGGAAGCGTGAGTGAAGAAGCAAGCGAAACCGTTCCTCTCGGCAACGTTGTGAGCCAGGACCCCAAGCCGGGTACCGAGGTAAAGCCGGGCACTACGATTAATCTGGTGGTGTCAAAAGGTTCAGACAAGCCGCCGGAGCAGGTGGCCGTTCCTGACTTAACCGGGATGACACAGACTCAGGCCGAGCAAGCGCTCATTGCGGCCAAACTGGTTCCCACACCGGGTAATCCGGAATATGCAGCAGGCATTGAGCCGGGCAAGGTATTCAAACAGTCCGTTGCAGCGGGAAGTTCAGTAGAGGCAGGTAGCACCGTTGGCTTTACCGCAGCCCTGGGAAGTGAGACCATCGCCGTGCCAAACGTAACCGGCCTCACAAAAGACAATGCAATCAAAGCCTTGGCGGCAGCCGGGTTTGGCGTGGACGCTCACGATGAATACAACGCAAGTGTTGCTGCCGGCAACGTTATCGCGCAAAACCCGTACGCCAAAGTCGTCTGCGTAAAAGGAACCACGGTGTATCTCTCCGTTTCGGCGGGGCCGGTTCCTGCCGGCAAGGTAAAGGTGCCCGACCTGGCTACGCTGGCCATGCCACAGGCTATCTCTATCTGCAACAGTGCCGGATTGGTGCTCGATCCCGCCGGGAGCGACTTAAACGGAACGGTAGTTTCTCAGTATCCGGCGCCAAATACCATGGTAGAAAAAGGAACAAAGATCACGGCTCAATTTGAGCCCGTGTTTCTCGGCTCCTGATTGAGCAGGCTCAGATCTGCAGGATGCGACGCGCGTTGCCCCCCAGGATGGCATCAGTCTCTTCGGGGAGCAGCGGCAGCGCCTTTAAGAAGGCAATCTCTTCGGAGGTATAGCTCCAGGGAGAATCAGAGGCAAACAGGATCTTGTTGGCTCCGTGGTTCTTGACGATGCGCAGGAATTGCTCCTCAGGAAAGTACTTGAACCCCATAGAGGTATCGAGGTAGATCTCTGATCCCACCAGGTATTCTTCGACCTCATCCCACTGAGCATGCCCTCCCAGGTGTGCGGCCACGATAACCCCGCCCTGCAGGGCATTGATGATCCTTGCAAACTGCTGCGGCGTGCTTTTGAACGGAGGCGAGAATCCGGGGTCGAATCCTGCATGAAAGAGCAGTATCAAACCCTTGCTCAGAGCGTAGTCATAGATGCGCAGCATCTTCTCGTCGTCCACCACAAAGTTCTGGTATTCCGGGTGGAGCTTGAGCCCTTTGAGGCCCAGCTCTACCACGAGGTCGATGTCGTTTTTGTAGCTTTCATCGTGCGGATAGACGGCCCCAAAACTCACCAGTCGATCCGAGCAGATGCTCCTGGCCCATGTGTTGATGGTGCGCACCTGTGACGAACTGGTGAGTACCGGCTGCACAACCGAAACATCGATACCCCCCTCGTCCATCTGCCGCAGCAGTCCTCCAACGGTGCCGTCGGTAGTAGTGGGATAGATATGGTCGATGGCAACCGAGAGCTTGTCCAGCGCCCGGGGAGCCAGTTCATCGGGAAAAATATGGGTGTGAAAATCAATGATCATAAGCTTGTCCAAGGGGAGGGGTAGCTCCCACTTCCTCTGTTGTCCGCGACCGTGAGTCCGGGTCTCCTGTTAATCTGCCTTTTTCGTTCTACCTTGCAAGACTGCTTCCAACACACGGGCACAGCTTAACCGGATGTCCTCTGCACATACCCCGCCACCCGCCAAATCCTTTTTAAGCGCCTTATAGTACCAGCTTCCGCCGGGACAGATCAGGTCGTTTCCTGCTTTTATGGCCCATCCGTTGCTCGCAAGCCCTTTGCCGGTCGCGAGCCAGTCGGTCATGACCACTCCCTCAAAACCCCATTCGCACCTCAGCACCTTGGTACAGAGGTCGTAGCTGTTGGGAGCATACACGCCATTGACCTTATTGTAACTGGTCATCACCGCCTTTGCTCCGGCCTCTGTTGTTCCGGCCTCCTCAATGGCTATCCTAAAACCTCTCAGATAGATTTCGCGGAGCGTGCGCTCACTCAGGATGCTGTTAGAAAAATTACGGTTGGCCTCCTGATTGTTGCAGGCAAAATGCTTGACGGTAACGTAACAGCCCTTAAAACTCTGGACGCCCCGGGTCAGGGCAGCGGCCATCTTGCCGGTGAGCAGAGGATCCTCGCTGTAGTACTCGTAGTTGCGCCCACAGAGCGGGTTGCGCTGGATGTTCATGCCGGGGGCGAGCAAGAAGGTGGCCCCGAATTCGGACATCTCTGTTCCCATTGCTTTGCCGACCTGCTCCATGAGCTCCGTGTTCCACGTTTGAGCGAGAGCCGTTCCTACCGGAAATGCGGTGGCAAACTGGTAGAGCAGCGTGCCTTTGCGGGGGTTGCCGAGCAGGAGCTTCTTGAGCAGCCAGGACATATGCTCCATAAACTCAAACATGGTTTCCACCGGCTTGATCTTACCGTTTTTGAGGAGTACCGAGGTTCTTTGAACCCGTACACCGGCCGGTCCGTCGCACAGCGCCACATTGGGGATGCCTTTATCAACGAGTTCAGATGTTGTGTATGCGGCCGCCCCGGGAACGCAGAAGTGCGGGTTTGCGTCGAGTACCCCGGTGGCAACGACGAGCTTGAGCATATCCCCCAGCTCCAGGGTTTCAAGCAGCGCCTGCGCCTGAGCGCTGAGACGGGGCTGAGGCACTCGGTAGTCGTGTGTTGTTGTCTGGATGCTTGCGGGCTCAAGGATCAGACGGGGGATTGATGCAGGCATCTCCCGGGGAGTTGAGAGGGGAGTCTCCCCGGCATCTGCAGGGCCCGCTGCCTCTTTCTCTGGCTCTATCTCAACCAGCTCGCGCTCCAATGGGCAGATAGGCGTGCAGATCTCAGTGGTAACGGTCTCCTTGAGCTCAAGGGCGGCAACGACCTCCGTTTGGCGCGAGCTCTCTCCCAGTCGCAGGAGGTAGACCCCCTGCTGAAGTATAAAGCTGGAGCTCTGCTCGTCATACCCGGCCAGATCTACCATGTCAAAGACGAGCTCAATCTCCTGCGACTGACCGGGCTCCAGCGTAGCGCTCTTAACAAAAGCAGCGAGGCTCTGGTATTCGCGCTTCAGTTTTCCTGCGGGAGCGCTCACGTAAAGCTGCACGCACTTTTTGCCCGAAGACACAGCGCTGCGGTTTGTGACCCTCGCTGCAAGGGCAACCTTTGTTCCCTGCACCGTTGTGTTAAGGGGCTCTATCAAAAAGTCGGCGTAGCTCTTTCCGTAGCCAAACTCATACCGGGGCCTCACCCCAAAACTGTCAAAAAAACGATAGCCTACGTAGAGGCCCTCCCGGTATTCCTCGTCATTGTCAGTGCCGCCCAGGTAACTGTACTCCAGGGCATTTGGCAGGTCCTGGTACTTGCGTGGCCAGGAAAAACCGAGGCAGCCGGAGGGCGTTGTCAAGCCGGTGATGAGGTCAGCAAGCGCGTTGCCGCCCTCCATGCCCTGCTGACAAAAGAACAAAAGCGCATTGATGCCGTTGATGCTTTCCAGAGGGCTCAGATCCATCGGGCCGCCTGCGTTAATCACCACCAGGGTGTTTTCGTAGGCCTCTGCAACGATCTTGAGGTTATCTACCTCGGTTTGAAACAGGGAGTATCCGTGCTCATCGAGACTTCGGTCTGAGCTCTCGCCAGCCTGACGGGCAACTACATAGAGGGCAGTGTCGCACCCGCCGCTACTCTTGCTCTTTTCGATATCACCTCTGGTTATCCTACGCCCGGGAGGATACTGAAAACTGCTTGCCATGATATTGACCCGGGATAGAGGGTTAAAGTCCCAGAGTCTCCGGGCCATCGCCGTGTGAGCCACCGCTTTTTGGGAGCTAAGCAGCACTTCGTATTCTCTGAGCCAGCTCTCGGTGGTTACTGTAAAGCCAGCCTCCTTGAGCCCCTGCTCAATGGTAACCGAATAGCGTTCGTTGACCTCGCCGCTTCCCGTGCCGCCCTTAATGGTAGTTGCCGATCCGCCGCCAAAGAGAGCAAGAGGGCAGGGAGCCAGCGGCAAAAGCCCGTCATTCTCAAGCAGTACGATGCTTTCACGTGCAGCTTTGCGCGCAAGCCTGCGATGCGCCCGCTCACGCGGTGAAACCTCTATGCCGGGAGTCGCATTGGTTTTCACGGTAATCCTAAGGGTGGAGGAACCTGACCACTGCATTTTAACGTAAAATAGAGAGCAGCTCGTATCAACAAGTTTTAGGATGGAGGCGACCATGCTGTTTGTAGGCATAGATCTGGGAGCAACCAACACAGCGGTTGCTATCGTCGACTCTCAGGGCACGATTATTCGCAGAGTAAGTACTCCAACTCCCCTTGATCTGGCCGCGCGAGAAACCGTGCAAAGCATGGCAGAGCAGACCCTGCGCTTGTTGGCAGACGAGGGACTCTGCCCGGAGGACATAACCGCTCTCGGC
>JAISPK010000105.1 GCA_031274985.1 Coriobacteriales bacterium
TGTTGCGGCTGCTTCAGCTTCGGTCAGACGGTTGCCGGAGTTTGGCTCAATCCCGGGGCCACACATAACAAACGGCACCGGATCGTGCGTGTGCCGTTTGTGCAGTGCCGGGGTGGGATGATCGGGCATCACCAGGATGCGCAGGGCGTTGTTCTCACTATAGTGCGCAAGCCGGGAGATAATCTCCCGGTCAATTGCCTCTATGGCTACCACTTTGCCTACTGCGTTGCCGTCATGTCCTTCGGCGTCGGGCGCCTCCACATGGCAGAAAACAACATCCTGCTCGGCCAGCATCGCCAGCACGCCCTCGCCCTGCGCCGCATAATCATTGTTTGAGCCGTCGGTGACACCCTCAAACTGATACGAGGTTATGTCAGCCAAAAAGGCAATACCGTTGAGCAGATCAACACCGCTCACAATGCCGGCCTGCTTGCCATAGACAGAAGAGAAGGACTCCATGTTTTCGGGGCGCTGCCCGGGCCAGAACAAAAACACGTCCGTTGCGTCCATCCTGCCCTCGGCTCTGCGGCGGACATTGATGGCGCTGGCGGCCAGTATGCTCTTGGCACGCTGTTCATAGTCCCTAATCAAAGCGGCCTCGGGGCCGTGGGGCGGATAGTCAGCCACCGGCTCGTCCGCGATGTTGTGAGCGGCCGGCATCCAGGTTTCCATTAAACCGGGATGACCCTTAACCACCAGAATGCCCCTGAAGCCGGTGCCACTGTAGAGTGTGAACGTTTCGTCATCAAGGGCTTCTGCCAATTCCGCCATCAGGGCGCGCCCGTCAGCAGGGGAGATGTTCTCGGTTGAATAGCTCACCATGATTCCCTCGGGAGATACATGCGTGAGGTTAAGGCGAAGCGCCACCTCGTCATCGGCCAGCTTGATGCCCAGGGCGGCACCCTCCAAAGCGCCGCGGCCAATGGGATAGAGCGCGGGGTCATAGCCGCAGATAGAGGTGCAGGCAACGTTAGAAGAGGGTTCGAGATTTTCGGGCACGGTTCTCGCCAGACCCACGATGCCCGCTGCCGCCAGTGCATCGAGATGCGGTGTATGCGCTTGTTCAAGGCTGGTTTTGCCATCAAAGAGAGGTATCGGTTCGCCGGAAGCACCATCGGTGATCACTATGCAGTATTTGGTCTCAAAGGTGTTGTTGTTCATAGCGTTCCCCGGTTTAATCGAGAGGGCCAGATGCTTCCCAGAATTATACGACACTCTCCCAATTATCAACTGTCCGCAGGCAACAAATGTGATAACTTTATTCCGGTACAAGATAATAAGAGAAAGTGAATTTACGTTGCCAAAAACGCTGCTCGTGGTGCCTGTCTATGAAATAACCGGGAGGGGACATGAAAAAGCTCAGTAAACTCAAGACGCAAACCAGAATCACGGTTTATGCCGGCAAGAATCCGGACGAGGCAACGTTTGGCAAGGGAGTCGCCACCCTCTTGCGGGGAGTTTTGGAGACCGGCTCGCTCAACGCGGCCACCCGGCGCATCAACATGGCGTACTCCAAGGCATGGCGCATCGTCAAGGAAACCGAGGCCGGATTTGGCTTTTTGCTGATAAACCGAAACGGTGCCCGAGGCTCAACGCTCACCAAAGAAGGGCTCATGCTTCTGGCCGCTTACGAGGACGCCGAGCTCAAGGGATCCGAGTACGTTGCCGAGAGATTTGCAGCCAACCTCAAAAACTGAAGGTAAAACAACCAGGCAAGGAGAGTTAACACCGTGAACCATCCTCATTACCACAACACCTATGTTGACACACGAGGTTTTGTAGACGAGCCTCTCACCTTTACTCAGGCTATCGTCAGGGGCATTGCTCCGGGCGGAGGCCTCTTTGTGCCCAAGGTGCTCCCGCGCTTTGCCCTTGACGACCTGCTTGCGCTGGCATCAAAGCCGTATGCAGTGAGGGCAGCCGAGGTATTCAAAGCCTTTGGTGTTGACCTGCCCTCAGAGACAATCGACGCTTGTATGGAGGGCGCTTATTCCACTAACTTCGATGCGCCGGAGATCACTCCGATAAAGCAGCTGGACAGCGAGACCTTTGTGCTGGAGCTCTTTCACGGGCCAACGCTGGCGTTCAAAGACCTGGCCCTGCAGTGTATGCCCCGCTTCTTCTCCGCAGCAATCGACACCCTGCGCGCCCAGGACGCGCCGGAGGCCCGGGAGGATTTTCTCATTCTCGTTGCTACTTCGGGCGACACGGGAAAGGCGGCCCTCGAGGGCTTTGCCAACCGGGCGCACACCAGCATTATTGTGTACTACCCCTTTGGCGGGGTCAGCGACCTGCAGCAGGCACAGATGCTTACCACCCTGGGAAGCAACGTGTCCGTTTGCGGACTGCGCGGCAACTTTGACGACTGCCAGACTGCCGTCAAGCAGGTCTTTGGCGACGAGGCTTTTAAGGAAGATCTTGCCACTACGCAGGGCCTGCGCTTTTCGAGCGCCAACTCCATTAACTGGGGGAGGCTGCTCCCACAGGTGGTCTATTATGTCAGCGCGTATGCGCAAATGGTGGCCTCGGGAGCGGTGCAGGCAGGCGAGCCCATCGATGTGTGCGTACCAACCGGCAACTTCGGCAACATCCTTGCCGCCTGGTATGCCGCTGAGGCCGGCGTTCCCATTGAGCAGCTGTTCTGTGCCTCCAACACCAACCGGGTGCTCACCGACTTTATCAACACCGGCGTTTACGACATCCGGGAGCGTTCCTTTGTGGCCACCCCTTCGCCTTCGATGGACATTTTGGTGTCGAGCAATCTGGAGCGCCTGCTCTTTGAACTCAACGGGCGCAACCCGGAGCAGATACAGGCGTGGATGCAGGAGCTTAATTCAGAGAAGCGCTTTGTTGCGGACAAGCAGACCTTCGCTGCCCTGCGTGAGCGATTCAGTGCCGACTGGGTGAGCGTGGAAGACTCACTGGCAACAATCCGCGAGGTGTATGAGACCTATGATTATCTCCTTGATCCGCACACCGCTGTGGCTTACAAGGTGGCCGAACGACTGAGAGGCGCCAACCCGGTGCTCGTTGTTGCCACGGCTCACTGGTGCAAGTTCGGTGCCGATGTGTATAAAGGTCTCACCGGCATCAAGGCCGGAGATGCGTTGCCGCAAGAGCTCGCAGACCTGGGCGGCTTTGCACTCAACCGCTATCTGTCTGAGCACTTTGAACATGCCGGGGCCGTGCCCGAGCGCATGGCCGAGCTCGAAGGGATGGAGCACCGTTTTGGAGAGGTGTGCGACGCAGATTATGCTGCTATTAAAGAGAGCATCCTGTTATCGTTGCCCCTCATAGTTGACAGGAGCGAGCTATGAAAGCTTACACGGAGTTGACCCACGAAGAGCTCGCCTTGGAGTTGGCAAGCGAGCAAGAGCGCTATCGCGATTATCTTGCGCGGGACCTCAAGCTCAACATGGCCCGGGGCAAGCCCTCGCCCGAGCAGCTCGACCTCTCCCTGCCCCTGCTTGACCTGGTGCTGGGAGACCGTGCCGCCGAGTTATTGCATGCAGGCGCAGCGGACGATTACCGCAATTACGGCGGACTCACCGGCCTGCCGGCGCTGCGCGAGCTTTTTGGGGCCCTGCTGGAGGTGCCTGCGTCCAACGTTATCGTGGGCGGCAATGCCTCGCTCTCGCTCATGTATAACCTCATAGCCCTGGCAATGACCCATGGCGTGCTGGGCTCTACTCCGTGGGTTTCGCTGGAGCGCAAGCCTGCGTTTTTATGTCCCGTGCCGGGCTACGATCGTCACTTTTCTATCTGCGAGTTCTTTGGCATCGAGATGATCCCGGTGCCCCTTTTACCAACGGGGCCGGATATGTACACCGTGGAAACGTTGGTTACCACAGACGAGCGCATCAAGGGCATCTGGTGCGTGCCCCGCTTCTCCAACCCAACGGGCTGTGTGTACTCAGACGAAACCGTCGAGCGCTTTGCAAACCTCAAGCCTGCGGCCAGGGATTTTCGAATCTACTGGGACAACGCCTATGCGGTGCATGAATTTGCACAACCCGGTCAGGCAAGTGACAAAACGACCCTCCTTAACCTCAAGAACGCCTGCGACAGAGCGGGCAACCACAATCTCTGGTATCAGTTTACGTCTACCTCAAAGATCACCTTTGCCGGGGGCGGCATCGCGGCCATGGCCAGCTCTGAGGAGAATATCGAGAGCATTACGTCAGCGTTGAGCATGCAGACTATCGGGCCGGACAAAATCAACCAGCAGCGACACGCTCTCTTCTTGCCCGATCTTGCTGCCGTGCACGAGCACATGGCCAAACAGGCCGCCTTTTTACGCCCTCGCTTTGCGGCGGTGTTGAGAGTGCTTGAGGCCGGGCTGGCCGAGACGGGCATTGGCGAGTGGACAACCCCGCAAGGAGGCTACTTCATCTCCTTTAATGGTCCGCCGCGTACAGCAAAGCGAACCGTAGAGCTGGCAGCACAGGCAGGCGTGGTGCTTACCCCCGCCGGAGCCACGTATCCCTATGGCCGCGACCCGCGCGATTCCAACATCCGCATAGCGCCCTCGTATCCCGCTCTAGAAGAGCTGGAGCTAGCGGCCGAGGTGTTGGTGACCTGCGTGCGCATCGCAGCGCTCGAGCAACTCATTCAATAGGACAAAAGGGGACGTACCTTGCGTCTTGCTGACAAAAGGGGACGT
>JAISPK010000048.1 GCA_031274985.1 Coriobacteriales bacterium
GGTAGCGAGCTTCCCAATCCTGCAACTCGCGCATGAGGGCATCAAAGGATTCGTCGGAGATCTCCGGGGCGTCCTGTGCGTAGTAGAGACGAGAATGGTGCTCAATCTCTCGACGCAACTCATCAATGCGCTTTGAAGGCTCGAGGGGGCTTTGCGTGAATTCGTCAGGGTCAAATAATGTTTCCATCAAAGGCTCTCCGGGTTTTTGTTGAGCCAAGTATCATGCTCTTTACTGTTACTCTGCAGCGGCTGCATGCATACTCTGCTAGACTTACCAATTCATTAGATTAGCATGAAACACACGCGGGAGAGTCAACACTGCTCGAATTCAAGAACATTAATTTTACTTACCCTCACCAGGTAATAACTGAGCCCTTAGATGAGGTGCTGCCGGGGAGTCTGTTCCTTGACCATCGGCAGACCTTGCAACAGGTCTCTTTTTGCGTGCATCCCGGCGAGTGGGTGGTACTGCTTGGCGCCAATGGTTCTGGCAAATCCACGCTGGCCCGATTGGCCAACGGCTTGCTTCTGCCCAATGAGGGCGAGGTCGTAGCTGACGGGATATCCAGCTGGCAGCACGACCGGCTCCTGGAGCTGCGCAAGCGCGTAGGGCTGGTTTCCCATGATGCGGACAATCAGATCGTCTCAACGACGGTTTTTGATGAGGTTGCCTTTGGGCCGCAGAACCTCGGTTGGGAGCCGGAGCGTATCTACGCTGCGGTCAGGGGTGCCCTGGCGCAGGTGGGGCTCGCCGGCGATGAGTTTGAAAAGCGCGACCCCAATAGTTTGAGTGGTGGAGAAAAGCAGCGTGTAGTGATAGCTGCTTTGATGGCCATGGAACCGGGCTATCTGGTTTTGGACGAGCCCACGGCCATGCTCGACCCGGTGGCGCGCTCGCAGGTACTCAGGTCAATAGCACTGGCAAAACAAGCCGGTCACGGGATCTTGCAGATTACCCACCTGCTCAAGGAAGCGTCCTTTGCAGACCGGGTGTTGGTTTTGCATAACGGCAAGCTTGTGTACGACGGCGCACCCGAAGGAATCCTGGGCAACCAAGCGGCGCTTACTGCCTATGGCCTGGCGGCCCGGCCACACAAAAAAGTACCGTTAGCAGCTGCCGCTTTAGACAGCGCTGCCGCTTTTGACAGCGCTGCCGCACCCCGGCTCTCTTTGAACAAGGTCTCTTTTGCCTATCCGGACACTGTCTCGTGCAAACCGGCCCTTGAAAACATAGACCTGACACTCGCTGGCGGGGAGTGTCTCCTGCTCGTTGGTCCCAGTGGCTCGGGAAAATCCACCCTGCTCACGTTAGCTGCAGGCCTGATGCAGCCCACTGAAGGAGAGGTGCTGCTCAAGGGCAGTCCTCCCAAACCGGGGCAGGTGGGATTGGTGTTTCAACAACCGGAGACACAGCTCTTTGCCCAAACCCTTTGCGAAGACATCCTCTTTGGACCCAAGAACCTGGGTTTTGCGCTCAGCGAGCACGGAAACACCGAAAAAGCACTGATAGACAAGGTGCTCAACGCTGTGGGCTTGGAGCCGGGGCGCTTTAAGCATCGCTCACCCTTTAGTCTGAGTGGCGGCGAGGCAAGACGGGCGGCCATTGCAACCATCCTCGCCCTGCAAACGGACTTTTTGCTGCTTGATGAGCCCACGGCAGGCCTTGATGCTCGCGGCAGAGCCTTTGTGTACGAACTGGTTCAGGATCTTATAGCGGCGGGTAAAGGCATTATCATTGCCACGCATAATCCCGAGCTGTTCGCGAGCCTGGCAACGAGTAAGAGGGAGCTCTAAATGGCTATTCCTCTTCCTTTTGGCAACTATCTGGCGCGCGATACCCCCATCCATCGCATAGATGCGCGCATCAAGCTTTTATTGCTGGCTGTGTATGTCTTTGCGATCTTTGCCTGTAGCACCTGGGCCGGGCTGCTGGCCTTGCTCCTGGTGCTCATTGTTCTGTTTGCTGTGGCACACATACCGCCGCGCAGAGCCTTGCGCGGCCTCAAGCCGATACTCTTCATACTACTCTTTACCTTTATTGCCAATGCCTTTACGTTCAGCACGATAAATCTATCGGAAACTATCCCGCTTTTGGGGAGTTTTGGAATTCGGCCGTCGGGCGTGGTTAAGGGCCTGTATTTTGCCTTACGTATCAGCATGTTGGTGCTGGTTACGGCACTGCTCACCTATACCACTTCAGTTGTTTCGCTGACGGATGCAACCACCAAGCTGCTCTCTCCCCTCAGAGCCCTGCGGGTGCCCGTTGAAGATATTGCTATGGTTTTTACCATCGCCCTGCGGTTTATACCGCTCACGGTTTCAGAGGCAGAAAAACTGGTGGTTGCCCAGAGCGCACGCGGCGCCCGCTTCAACCAGGGCGGCCCTCTTGCTCGCATCAAGGCCTGGATTCCGGTGATGATACCGCTGTTTGTCAATCTCTTCCGGCGCGCTGACCACCTTGCGCAGGCTATGGAGAGCCGCTGCTACGTGGGCAAGGGGAGAACGCTGCTTGCTCACACCCATCTGGTTGCCAGGGATGCTGCCTGGGCGATTGGCGGCTCGGTGCTTCTGGTAGCTGTTGGGCTTTTACTGTAGACTTTAATAACGCGAGAATGAAAGGATTTTGATGGCTTTGCTGGTTGCCCTACTGCGCATTGTATTGCCCCTCATTATCCTGGCGATTATCTTGAGATTTGTTCTACCGCGCATTCGTCAAACTGGCCAGAAGCGCTCAGACCGCATCGATGTTGATGCAACGGTGGTGGGGTCAGAACAGCTCGAGGTTGATCTTGAAGGTTACGAACCTTCGGAAGTCTACGTAAAACAGCAGTCACTGCAAAAAGAAGAAAACGAGTAAAAGGAGCACTCATGCCCGACCAGAATCCTGCAATCGAGCAGAATCCTACCATTAAGCGAGCCCTTATCTCCGTGACGGACAAAACCGGTATTGTTGCGTTTGCCCGCTCCCTCCACGAGGAGTTTGGCGTGGAGATTGTCTCTACCGGCGGCACGGCAAAGGCGCTTGTTGCCGAGGGAATACCGGTGCGTGCCATTGATGACCTTACCGGGTTTCCCGAGATGATGGACGGTAGGGTCAAGACTCTTCACCCCAGGGTGCATGGAGGCCTGCTGGCACGACGCGATGTGTCCGAGCATCTGGAGCAAGCTGCCCAGCACGGAATCGGGCTCATTGATCTGGTGGTGGTAAATCTCTATGCCTTTGAGGCAACGGTGGCAAAACCGCAGGTAACCTACGAAGAGGCCATTGAGAACATCGACATCGGCGGGCCCAGTATGCTGCGCAGCGCCGCGAAGAACCATGCGGCGGTCACGGTGGTGGTAAACCCCGCTTACTATGATCAGATACTGGCAGAGATGCGTGCGCAGCAGGGCGCTACCACGCTTGCCACCCGCAAGCGACTGGCCCTTGAGGTGTTTGAGACCACCAGCGCTTATGACAACGCAATTTATTCGTGGCTCTACGGTGCCATCTCTGATGAGGCCCCTTCGCCCTTCATGCCCAACAAACGTCTCTTTTTAGCCAAGGCGCAGGATCTGCGCTACGGCGAGAACCCGCATCAGCAGGCAGCGCTCTACAAGATAAGCGGCGGCGGCAACGCGGCCACGCTCTGCAACGCCGAGCAGCTTCAGGGCAAAGAGCTCTCCTATAACAACTATCTGGACCTCGACGCTGCCTGGGCGGCAGTGCGGGAGTTCAGCGAGCCCACGGTGGTCATCGTCAAACACCTCACGCCCTGCGGGGTTGCCTCGGGCGCTGATATCGCCCAGGCGTATGAACGTGCCTTTGCCTGTGACCCGGTGAGCGCCTTTGGCGGCGTTATGGCCTTTAACTGTCAGGTGACTACGGCGGTCATCGAGGCAATCTATGCCAATGGACAGTTTATCGAGGCACTGATTGCGCCGGGCTATGAAGCTGGTGCGCAGGAGCTGTTGGCAGACAAACCCAACGTACGAGTGCTGGTGAGCGGCGGAATCAATGCCCTGGGGGAGGGTTTTGATTATCGCAGCATAGAAGGCGGCCTGCTGTGCATGAGCTCGGACTCTACGCTGGATGATGAGTTTGCACTTGAGGTGGCCAGTCAGCGCCAGCCCTTGGAAGGAGAACTCGCTGAGCTGGTCTTTGCCTGGAAGGTGGCCAAGTCGGTCAAGTCAAACGCCATCGTGATAACCAGGGACAAAACCACGTTAGGCATTGGAGCCGGACAGCCGAATCGAGTCAATTCTGCCAGGCTCGCGGTGCTCCAGGCCGGCGGCGCTGCTGTTGGCGCAGTGGCTGCATCCGATGCGTTTATGCCCTTTGCCGACTCGCTCGAAGTGCTGGCTGAGGCCGGCGTAACTGCGGTGATCCAACCGGGTGGCTCAGTGCGCGACCAAGAGGTCTTAGAAGCAGCCGATAAAGCCGGGATGCTCGTCGTGTTCACCGGAACGCGCCATTTTAGGCATTAAGACGAAAACAATTGTTTGATACCCAAAAAGGAGCTATCTTTTCGTGAACTCAGAGGCAAAGGACAATACCCCACTCATCTCGGTCATAGTACCCTGCTATAACGTTGCGCCCTATCTCAGGCAGTGCATCGAGAGTATCCTCGCACAGTCTTTTGAGCGTTTAGAGGTGATTGCCGTCAATGACGGCTCCACTGACGATACTCTCGCCCTTCTTGAAGAATATGCCGCCTCCAGGTCCAAGGTGCGTATCATCGATAAGCAAAACGAAGGCTATGGGGCAAGCTGCAACCGGGGGATTGCCGAGGCAAAGGGGGAGTGGATAAGCATCGTTGAGCCGGATGACTGGATAGAGCCGGGCATGTATGAGCAGATGGTCAGCTTTGCCACCTGCTTCTCACCTGCTCCTGAGGTGATCAAGACTCCCTACTGGCGCATAATCAACCCTGATACTCCCCGGCAACGCAGGTATAATTG
This sequence comes from Coriobacteriales bacterium, assembly GCA_031274985.1. Lineage (GTDB taxonomy): Bacteria > Actinomycetota > Coriobacteriia > Coriobacteriales > UBA8131 > WQXH01. The sequence continues at coordinate 4,942 of JAISPK010000048.1, forward strand.
CAGCTACCGTCATCGCATCAAGCCCTCTCAACAACCCTTTACGGTGCTGGAAGCACCTCACCTGCTCAGCCATCATCCTTCGATATGGTCGGCGCTGTATCGTCGTGAGTTTCTTGAGAAGCACCGTATTGCCTTCAAGCCGATTCCCGGTGCCGGATGGGCGGATAACCCCTTTTTGCTCGAGACGCTCCTGAGAGCTGAGGCAATTGCTTATCTGGATATTCCCTTTTATTGTTACCGGGAGGAGAGCCCGGAGAAACTGGCCTCTTTTTACCAGAGTAACCCGTTGGTGCCCTTTGAGCGCTGGCTGGAGCAACAGAGCGTTATTGATGAGCTCAAGGTCACTGATGCTCAAATCCTTCGCACGCAAAACCGCAGAGGGTTTACCTATCTGGCCAACGTGCTAAAGGTTGCTTCGGTCGATGAGAATCAAGCCCTCAGGGGTCTGGTCGCAGCTATGTTTGAACGCATGGATTCCGACCTGGTGCTTAGTGACCCGGCCATAAGCCCCGGGCTTAAGAAGCTATTTCTCAAACTGCGAGAGCTCCCGCAAGTGCCCGTCAAAAAACTCCCTTCAAGGGTATTCCTCCTCAAAGAAGGGCTCTACAGTCTCTACAATGTGGGGCCGGTTTTTACTCTGAAAAACGCCTTGGGCTTTCTCGATAAGAAGTAACGGTTATCTGAAAATCAGGTCGTTTGGATCAACACAAGCATCTGAGCTTTGACTGCCTCCACCGGATCCTGAACCGGGATTATACGAATAGTCACCATAATTCTGTGCTGCCTCAGCTTGAGCTAGCGATTCTGCTGCTGCGGCTGACTCTGCTGCGGCTTCATCTCGCGCAAGCTTCAAGGCTTTCTCGGTCTCAAGCGTACTCCCTGTTTTACTATCGAAATCTGTGAATTCAACATAGGCAACGCTGTCTTCAGACAAGCATATTGTCAGTGACTGCAGTTCTTCGAGGCACAGATCGTGAAGCTCTGTTTGAGACCCATCACTAAAAGTGAGCGCAATGGTATAGAGGGTTCGTAGAATAAGACCGTTTGGCACCCCGTCCCCCAGGGTCTCTGCACCCTCATTATTTGGCTTTACGGTGTTGGCGCGATTGATATAGGCAACAACGGTCTCGCCTGCTTTAATCCTTGTGGATTCTGTTACCAGAGAGTCCGGGAATTCGGCATCCTGGGTACTTTTTGCCGCAAACGACACAATGTCCTTGCCTGTTGAATTAGTTACCTCCACCATGATGGCAGAGTCGTCTTTGCTATTACCGAGTACGCGCAATTCAGCCCTGGCGGATTTATCTTCAAGGGATGTATCCGGCTTAGACGCAGTACACGCGCTCAGCCCAAACAGAGTTGTCCCAAGCATCAAGACAAGCAAAAGTGAAGTGAGAATTTTAAGTTTTATGTTCATGGCGTGTAGCTCCCTTTATTTCTTTAGTGCCATTGTTGCTACAACAGTGGCCACTTTGCCCTGCGGCTTCAGCACCAACACCCTAATGGTATAGTCACCTTCTGTCAAGGTATGCTCATCTAGGAATAACCTGAATCCATACTCAGAGAGAGACGAATTGCTGCCCACATCAAGCATGGTGTCTGAATTGGGAGCAATGCTGATCTCAAAGGGAACATAGATATTCGGCATACCTGCTGACCCCTCAACGGATAGATAGATCGAGTCGTTTTCGTCGATAAACTCCTCATCTACGCACCCCTCTATAACCCTGAAGTCGCCGTCCTGGTGCCACTGAACCCAGCTTTTTGTTTCAAGCGTCTCGCCAAGCTTTAGAGCAGTGGTGGGAGCATACATGAGCGGTGGATCAAAGCCAAACAAGCGTACATGCCGCTCTGCCCGCTCGATGATAACCACATCGGGCTTGAGGTCGGCAACCCGGGTGAGGTTGTAGGGAATCAACTTAGAAAACTCAGCTTGAGAAAACTCAGGTGCTAAATAGGGGATAAGGCTATTGGCAAAGGAGTCGCGATACATCAGGAGTGTACCGGTTGGAGCAGGGGAGGTGGTAGTGAACGTGTCGTCCTCAACGTTATCAAAGGCCCCGGTAAACTCCCAGGTGCCGGTTGAGAGGAGTGAGGTCTTTTCGGGCTTCGGGGTTACGGGGTAGAGCATACGCTCAATGTCTCCCGTTACTCCGGCCTCGGAGGGAGCACCTGAAACAACCGCCTCGTTCATGCCAGCCGCTTGCAACAAGGCGTTTGCTGCAAGCAGAGCACCTCCACACGTCCAATGGGTATCGGTCTTCAAGTAGAGCTCATCGCTCGTATTGGCAAAAAGCTCAAAAAGATCAACATAATGTACGGAGTTATCTCTCAGGCGCTGCGCCAGTAAGGTCATGCTCTCATTGTTGCCGTTGATATAGTAAAAGGGCATGTAGTTGGGATACAGGCTGTTTTTGTTGGGAGCAATGGTAACCAGGAAGTCTGCGCCCATTGCGTTGGTATACCCCTGCATGAGCGCGAGATTATGGGCGATATTTGAGAGCTCCCTATTGCTGAGCGGGTCGCTCGCGAGATAATCGTCAAGCGTACCGCCGTAAAAGAGCCAACCCTGCCTGCCAATGATCACCTGGTCGGTGGAAGATGTTCTCAAAAGATCCGCCCGTAGGTGGGCGTTGATATCAATGGCAAGGTTGCGATAGGCAAAGTGATCCTCAAAGTAATCCCCCAGGTCTGCCAGATAGGAGAGGTTAAGCAAACCGATCTCGGTTTTGAGCTCCGGCAGGCTATGGCGGGAGTCGTCATCAGAAGCGGGGGTATCACTCACCCAGAGCATGCCCACAAAGGGGAGCAGACAAAGCGTTAAAAACGCCACAACAAACAGCCAGAGGCCCGGGCTCCGTCTCCGTGTGCTCAGTGTGGGGTTGTCGCTCACCGTTTTCTCCTAGAACCTGAAATAGATGAAGGGGTTATAGCCTCCGCTGGAGAGGCTCAGCATACAGATAAAGAAGAGTACTCCGGCAAGCACATAGCTGCCTGCCGTGGTCAGTTGGCGGATCCTCGTTTTTGCTGTTGCTACTCGGCGTTCGATTGCAAGCTTGAGGGGAGTACACGCGATTATCGCAATGATGAGGACGACGATAAAGAGGGGAGTGAGCTGTTGGAGGGCAAGCGAGGTGCTGGCCTGCTCAAAATGAAACCCGGTAAACATCTGCGAGATAAAATAAAAGCCCTGTTCAAAGGTCTCGGCCCTGAAGAGCACAAAGCCCACGGTTACCACCAGGAGGGAATAGACCACGCCCAGAGGTTTTGGCAAGCGTTTTATGGGCAGGTAGGTTTCGAGCAGCAGGAAGAGGCCGTGGAACAGACCCCAGATAACAAAGGTCCAGCTTGCCCCGTGCCACAGCCCGCAGGTAAAGAAAACCACGAGCTTATTGAGCCCGCCACGGAGTTTGCCTTTTCGGTTGCCTCCGAGGGGGATGTAGAGGTACTCCTTGAACCAGGTGGAAAGTGAGATATGCCAGCGCCGCCAAAACTCCTGAATAGACGAGGAGATGTAGGGGTAGTTAAAATTCTCTTTGTAGCGAAACCCAAACATGCGCGCGAGACCGAGGGCCATGTCCGAGTAGCCGGAAAAGTCAAAATAGATCTGCAGGAGGTAGCCTAATGCCGCAATCCAGGCAACAGCGATATTCACCTCGGACAAACTGGCGCCATAGAGTGAATCAACCGTTGCGGCCATGGTATTTGCAATGAGCACCTTCTTTGTCAGACCCAGACAAAACCGCCTCATTCCCTGAGCGATATCTTCGATGCCTGCCTTGCGACGCGAGAGCTGCTTTTCAACATCGTGATACTTGATGATGGGGCCGGCGGTGAGCTGAGGGAAAAAACTGATGTACAGGAGAACCTGCGCGTAACTCCTTGAAGCCTGCACTTCGCTGCGGTACACATCTATGAGGTAGCTTATTGCTTGAAAAGTGTAGAAGGAGATGCCGATTGGCAGGGCCACAACGGGAATCTGCAACGAAAGGCCCAGGATCGTGTCTGCAGTGAGTACGAACATCCCGGCGTACTTGAAAACCCCGAGAAAGGCCAGGTTTACCAGAATCGCAGCAGCGAGGGCAATTTTAGCCCGGCGTTTGTTGCCTACAAGGTCTCGTGCAATGAGACGGCCAAAGAGGTAATTGAAGACGGTGGAGCCCAGCATGAGAAGCACATAGACCGGCTCGCCAAAAGCGTAAAAGAACAAGCTGGCAAGAATCAGGAGATAGTTTTTGATTCTGATTTGCTGAGCAGGGATGACGGAATAAGCCAGAAACACTAGTGGCAAAAAGACGCATATAAATGTCAGAGAACTGAATACCAAGCTTTATGCTCATTTCAATAATTGCCAGAAAGGCCGAGAAGGAACCGGCCTTTCTGTTGTAACACAAGAGTTATGCCAGCATACTTTTGCTTACCAACGTCCGTAGGATATGGGTGCGCCGGCGTAGGAGATCATATACCAATTATAGCCGAGGATATTGTGCTGAAAACAGGAATCGCATACGTAGGTATTGCCATCGATATATAACTCAACCCATCCATGAGGGGCTGGCCCATAATAGGTGGGAACCCATCCGGAGACAACGTTGGTTTCATAGCCGAGGTACCAGGCGAGCATACTGAAGAGAGCAGCGTAACGGTAGCAATTCCCGCCATTGTTTTGGATCATCTGCTTTGCATACGGTACGGCCCAGTTGCCTGACGGGTATTCATCCTGGGTGATGTAGCCGTAGGAGGCAACAAAATTAAAGCAGCTTCGCAGGTCGTAATTGCAGTATCCAATTATCCAAGTGAGCTGGCCGTCCAGCCAGGTGTCGCCGGTAGAAGAATAGTTAAGCCAACGGCCGTCTTGAGCGAAATCAGAACGACCCGGATGATTCCCCGGGGCGATGACATTGTTTCCGGTTCTCATTTCGCCATCGTCTACTCCGCCAAAATAGTAACGGTCTGAACCAAGGGTTCTCCAGCCAGTAGCCATAATACCGGTAGAAGGGTGGAGGTAGTAGGTTTTATTATTGAGGACAAACCAACCGGAGTAGAGCCTCGCTCCGTTCTCATTGACCCGATACCAGTTATCACCCGTTTTTATCCAGACGTTTTTGCCCATTACACCCGAAGAAAAACTGAAGTAGTACCAGTCACTGCCGACCTGATGCCAGAGGGTTTGCCTGATGCCATTTGCATCAAAGAGGTAGGTCTGTCCATTGAGGTCTGCAAGCCCTCCGGAAAACCTCTTTCCGTCAGCGCCAACGTAATACCAGTTGGCACCTGTTTGGATCCAGACGTTCCTGCCCATTACACCCGAATAAAAACTGAAGTAGTACCAGTCATTACCAACTTTTTGCCAGAGAATCTGTCTCACTCCGACAGCATTAAAAAAATAAGACTTTCCGTCAATATCCTGAAGCCCGATAAGCTTATTGCCTTCAGAATCAAAATAATACCAATCACCATCGATAAAATTCCAAGAATTTTTTACTGAAAGAGGGTTAAGGGTTGAAGGAGAATAACCATTTGCAGCAAAAGAAGACTCGGGAGACGGCGCATCATTATCTTTGTTTGCCAACAAGCCATTATCGGCAGAGTTGGTTCCAGATGAGTTGCCTGAAGAATCATCAGAATCATTGGGGAGGGAGCCAGAGCCATCATCTTGAGTCGCAACGATTGGGTCAGCATAGGTTTTTTCAGCAGGTACAAGAAGTACCAGAAAAAGCAATAACGCAAAAAGAATCGCGGCGTAGAATCCAAAAATGCTGGCATTTTTCGTTTTTTCACAACAAAAAAACTCTTGGTACAATGTCTCTCACCCCATTCAGTTGTCTGCAAACTTTGCAGCAACCCTGAAACTAATGCTATTGATAAGACAGCATTATACCAGCAAAGCCCGGTCAGACAATTTTGGCTGGACAAACAAATTGTTTATAATTAGTGCATAGAGAGAGGCACAACTCTTTCGGAAGAAGAGCATGAAAGCTGGTCAACTTGCCTGATTCGCCGTTAAGTATAAAAACAAACATCGCTTGGAATACTGCAGGCAATTTTGTGTACCTTTTCTCTCAGTGGCTCCTTACCTTTTGCATCGTTGTCGTTTTGGGTGTCGAAGCCATGGGAGTGTTCTCATTGGCAATTGCCGTTTCTGGAGCAATAATTGGCATCAGTCTCTATGGGGTACGCAGTTTTCAGGTCTCCGATTTAGATGAAAAGTATGCAGATCAGGTCTACCTGATTGCCCGGGTTATCACTTCGGCTGTCTCACTCCTTGTTTGTATCGTCTTTATCTGTCTCAATGAATATTCTCTTTATGTCAGTGCCTGCCTGGTGGTTTATATGCTGTTTAAGATTTCCGAATCTGTTTCAGATGTGTATCAGGGATTCTTTCAAAAGGCAATGCGCATGGATTACATCGGTAAGTCCTTTCTCATCAAGGGAGTGGTGATTCTCCTCTTCTTTGTTGCTACCGTCTTTTTATCTCAGGATCTTCTCCCTTCGATAGCGGTACTCTGCCTGTCTTCCTGCGCAATCATTGTTATCTACGACCTGCGCAATGCAAGAAAATTCATCCACAGAATCAAAGTGAACGAATGGCTAAAACCAATAAGATCTCTTCTGATTGAGTGCCTGCCAATTGCAGGATTTACCCTCATCTTTAATATGCTCACGCAAATACCGCGGTATTTTATCGAGATGCAAATGGGCATGGAAGCTCTGGGCTATTACGCCACGATTGCAATGCCCGTGGTGATTGTTCAGGTTTCTGCAAGTTTTGTGTTTGCTCCTTTGACAACACCTTTTGCCCAACACCTTAATAGGGGCGATATCAAGAGTTTCACCGGCCTGTTCTGGAAAACCATGCTATTCATCCTGGCTCTTTCAGCTGCGTCAATCATTGCTTTTGCCCTGTTGGGCGAGTGGCTGCTCGTAGTGCTTTTTGGAGAGATGATCGCTCCCTATTCTTATTTACTGATACCGCTGGTGATCTGCACTATCCTCGTGGCCGTTTCCTGGTTTTTGTCAACACTTCTCATTGTGTTGCGCAAGCAAAAAATCCTGGTAGTGATTGCTCTCGTTTCGTTACTAGTGGTGCTCTTTGGCAGCACG
>JAISPK010000140.1 GCA_031274985.1 Coriobacteriales bacterium
CTTCTATAGTAACGAGCGGGTAATAGGGGTAGCCAAAATCAGGCTTTTTTCCTCTGTCAACCATTGATACCACCGCAACAACCTGTGCTTTTGCTGCCTCAATCAAACTGATGAGCTCGCGTACTGAACCGCCTGTTGTCACCACGTCCTCGCACACCAGCACGCGTGCGTTTTGGGGGATGTTAAACGAACGACGAAACTCCATGGTGCCGCCGGTGCGCTCACAGAAAACAAAGTCGGTATCGAGGGAGGTGGCAACCGCAAAACCAAAGAGTATCCCACCAACGGCGGGCGCAGCCACCAGATCGACGGATACTTCCCCGGTAAGCCGCGCAACCGCTTCGGCGGCCAGTTCATTGGTAAGGCGGGGATGCTCAAGAACTCGGGCGCATTGTATGTAGGTGTCGCTGTGAAGCCCGCTGGTAAGTTTGAAGTGCCCCTTGCGCAGCGCATTGCACTGTATGAGCGCTTCGCGTATCTGTTGGTCTGTCATTGTTCTTTCTCCCTTGTTGCTACTTGCTTCTTATTACTTCTCAATTATTGTTCTCAGCTCGCTGATTGTTCTCAGCTCGCTGATAGCTGCATCTCGCTGACGATTGCCTCAAACGCTGCACGCGGATCAACTGCCTCAGTAATAGGCCTTCCAATCACCAGATAATCAGCCCCAGCCACAAGTGCGCTTGCGGGAGTGGCAACGCGGGCCTGATCGCCCAGGTCGGCACCCACAGGGCGCACGCCGGGAGTAACCAGGGCAAATTCCGGGCCCATTTCTCGGCGGATGATCTCTGTTTCTACCGGAGAGCACACCACGCCGTCCATGCCGGCTCCCTTTGCCAACTGAGCCAGACGAAGTGCCTGAGTGGTCATGTCGGAGTTGACGCCTATGGCCTCAAGCACCCGGGTGTCAAGAGAGGTGAGCACCGTCACTGCCAGGCAGAGGGGTCGTTTGACGCTTTGATGCTCATCACTGTCAAGGGAAGTTGCTTTTCTCGCTTTGTATCCCAGTTCAGCTCCCCAACAGGCTGCCTGCATCATGTCAGCGCCACCTGAGGCATGCACGGTAAGCATGTCAGCTCCGGCAACTGCAACGCTTCTGGCTGCGCCGCGCACCTGATGGGGGATGTCATGGAGCTTGAGGTCGACGAATATCTTGTACCCCTTCTCCTTTAGTGCAGCAACGATTGCCGGACCTGCTTCGTAATACAGGGTCATGCCCACTTTGAGCCATGTTGCCTTGCCTTGGAGCTGCTCAGCCAGCAACAGCGACTGTTCGGGGCTGGTGTCCAGTGCAACAATGATTCTTTCTGCAACGTCCATAGATTTATCCATCCTTAAGGGCTCCTCTGAGTTCTTTGATATCTTGAATGCCTTCACTGGCACACCAGGCGCTCAATTCTTCTGCCAGCCGCAGAGCTCGCAGTGGATCGCTGAAATTTGCTGTGCCCACGGCAACCGCCGTTGCGCCGGCAAGGAAAAACTCTACTGCATCGCAAGCACTTCTGATGCCACCGATTCCGAGTAGCGGGATATCCACCGCCTGGTACACCCGATAGACAGCGTAGAGCGCCACCGGTTTGACAGCAGGCCCCGAAAGACCGGCAACTCCGCGATCAAAGACCTTCGTGCGTTTTTGCGCATCAATGGCCATACCGGCAACCGTGTTGATTAAACTGATTGCGTCAGCGCCTGCTGCTTCAACAGCGCGTGCTATCTCGGTTATGTCCGTCACATTGGGAGTGAGCTTAACCAAGAGCGGCCTTTTTGTCGCTTGCCGGCAGAGCTTCGTAACCTCTGCGGCCGCCGCTGCATCAGTGCCAAAACTCATGCCTCCCGAAGCTACGTTTGGGCAGGAGATATTAACCTCGTAAGCAGCTACGGCCTCTTCGCGCTCCAGTCGTTGGATGACTTTTGTATACTCCTCGCCGCTGTGGCCGCTCACATTGACAATCACCGGTACGTTCTGGGAAGCCAGCCATACCAGATCGTTGCTGCAGAAATACTCAACACCACCGTTTTGCAGACCAATGGAGTTGAGCATGCCGCTGGCTGTTTCAGTAATACGGATACCGGGGTTGCCTGCCCAGGGCTCAAACGACACCCCTTTAGTGGTGATGGCGCCTAGAGCGTTCAAAGGGCCGGGACAGGAGGGCGAAGCTGACCAAAGCTCGGCATACTCACGACCTGAACCAAAGGTACCCGAAGCGACGGTCACCGGGTTTTTCATGACAAGCCCGCCCAGATTAACGGATAACTCTACACTCACCAGCACACCTCCCGGGCATCAAAAACCGGACCGTCCACGCAAGCGCGCTTCTTTCCGTTTACCGTATCCACCACACAGCTCAAACAGGCACCGATGCCACAGGCCATGCGACGCTCCAGGGATACTTCGCAAAGCGCCCCCGATTCTGCGGTCATTGCTGCCACTATGCGCTGCATGGGCTCAGGGCCGCAGGTTGCCACATAGTCATAGCGATTCTCAGCGAGTAGCTGTGCGGCCACCTCAGTGGTGAATCCCTTGTAGCCTCTACTACCGTCATCCGTGGTGATATGAACCTGCCCGGCGGTGAGCAGGGTTACGAAACTCGCCTCACAAGCCAGTAAATCAGCCGTTGCTGCGCCGAGAATGACCTCGGTGAGTACCCCTCGATCGTTGAGCTCACCGGCAAGAAGATACAGAGGCGCAGCCCCCACTCCCCCGCCTATAAGCAAGGCCCGTTTGGCAGTCTCCGGCGGATTCCAGCCCTGCCCTATAGGGCCCAGCACCTGAAGCTGTTGAGCAGAAGTGAGCTCAGTGAGATGGCGGGTACCCTCTCCCATTACCTGAAAGAGCAGGGTGAGGGTACCGGCGTCCTTGTTTGCCTGGTAAACACTCAAGGGGCGCCGGAGAATGTGCTCTGCCTGCAACAGCGCAAGATGCACAAACTGGCCGGGCTTGACCTGTGCAGCAAGGGGCGGCGCAGAAAGCACCAGCTCATACAACAAACCGGAGCACCTCGCCTCGCTGCTCACCACGGTTGCGGTGCACTCATGCATGAGCGCGCACTTCCCACTGCTCCAGATCCTGCAGGGCTATGGGAGCCAGATCGCTGGATCCCTGCTCATTTCGTTGTGCCACTTCAATGGCCTGCACCATGGCGTTAGCCCCGGCAATGGTGGTGGCATGACAGATGCCGTGGCGCACCGCAGCCGAACGTAGATAAAAGCCGTCTGAGCGCGTCTCGCGCCCAAAAGGTGTATTGACCATCAAAGCGATGGTGCCGTTGACGATCTCGTCGCCGATATTGGGACGAGCCTCCTGCACTCTTCGCACCCGCTCAACCGGAATACCGGCAGCTTCGAGGATACGCGCCGTTCCCTCGGTTGAAACGATGGTAAAGCCCAGGTGGGAGAGCGACTTTGCCAGTGTAATGACCTCGCGTTTATCGCGGTCACAAACACTCACAAAAGCGGTTCCCCCCGTGGGGAGCGAATAATCAATGGAAAGCGCTGCCTTGGCGTAAGCTACCGGGAACGTTGTGCCGATGCCCATCACCTCGCCGGTTGATTTCATCTCCGGGCCTAGCACGGTATCTGCTCCCGGGAACCGCCCAAAGGGCATAACCGCTTCTTTAACCGCGTAGTGCTCAAGGTTGCGCTCATCAGAGGGAAGGTCAAGCGATGCCAGAGACGCTCCCGCCATAATCAGGGCCGCTGCCTTTGCCAGTGGCACGCCGCTTGCCTTGGAAGTAAAGGGCACCGTGCGGCTCGCCCGCGGATTGACTTCGATGACGTAGAGCGCAGAATCCTTGACGGCATACTGCACGTTTATCAACCCCTGCACGCCCACGGCCAGAGCTAGTTGCCTGGTACAGACGCGGATCTTTTCAACGAGGGCATAAGAGAGGGTATAGGGCGGCAGGCAACAGCTCGAGTCTCCACTGTGGATTCCGGCCTCCTCGATGTGCTCGAGTATACCTCCGATGTAGACCTCCGTGCCGTCGCAGAGCGCGTCAACATCTACCTCGATGGCTCCCTCCAGGAAGCTGTCCAGATACACCGGATGATCAGGCGAAACCTGAGTTGCAACCTGCATGAACTGCTCCAGCTGTTTGCTGTCGTAGGCAATCTCCATGCCTCGTCCGCCCAGTACATAACTGGGTCTTACCAAAAGGGGAAACCCGAGGCGCTGCGCCACCGCATGGGCCTCTTCAAGGCTTTCTGCAGTGCCGGCAGCCGGGTAGCTCACGCCCATCTCATCGAGAAGCGCGGCAAAGCGCTCGCGGTCTTCAGCCAAATCGATAGCAGCCGGTTTGGTGCCCAGGATAGGCACGCCGTCCTCTTCCAGGGGCTTGGCAAGCTTGAGCGGTGTTTGTCCACCGAGCGTCACCACGACCCCATCGGGTTGTTCGAGGTCGACGATGTCCATAACATCTTCGTAGGTCAGCGGCTCAAAGTACAGGCGATCCGAGGTGTCATAGTCCGTGGAGACCGTCTCGGGGTTGCAGTTGACCATAATGGTCTCAAAGCCTGCCTCTGCCAGTGCAAAACTGGCGTGCACGCAGCAGTAGTCAAACTCGATGCCCTGGCCTATGCGGTTGGGGCCGGCACCAAGGATCATTGCTTTCTTGCCGCTGCTGGCACTCGTCTCAGGCAAGCCTTTATAGGTTTTGTAGTAATAACTCTTAGAGCTCTCTGACTCCGTGGAGCAGGTAGCCACCCTTCTGAACACCGGTATCACACCGAGCTCCTTGCGCTTGGCGCGTACCTCATACTCCAAAACGGTGGTGCGCTTGCTGAGCAGGTGGGCGATCTGCACGTCAGAAAGGCCCTTAAGTTTTGCTACCAGCAGTTCATGGGCGCTGATGGTATTGAGTGTGGTGTTCTTTAACGACTCCTCTGCGCTCACCATACTGGCAACGCAATTGAGAAACCAGGGGTCGATGCTACTGGCCTCGTAGAGACGCTCGATACTCCAGCCGCGCCGCATTGCCTCGGCAAGGTAGTAGACGCGCTGCGCCGTAGGAACACTGGTCAGGTGGGTGAAATTCTGCTCATCAAACTCATCCTTGCCGTCTGCGCCCAGACCGCTCCGCCCGGTCTCGAGGGAGCGGAGTGCCTTACCAAAGGCCTCTTCAAAGCTGCTGCCCAAAGCCATGACCTCGCCCACAGACTTCATACGGGTGGTCAGCGTGGTGTCCGTGCCCTTGAACTTCTCAAAGTCAAAGCGCGGCACCTTTACCACGCAGTAGTCAATAACCGGTTCAAAATTCTCCTGAATAGACTTGGTCTTGTCGGGTGCCATGTCTGCAAAGGTGTAGCCCACGGCAAGGCGCGCGGCAAATTTTGCTATCGGAAAGCACGTGGCCTTAGACGCCAGGGCCGAGGAACGCGAAACACGCTGGTTCATCTCAATGACCAGCATGCGGCAA
>JAISPK010000028.1 GCA_031274985.1 Coriobacteriales bacterium
TATGCTTGGAAGCCGGTGTTGAAAATGTTGAAAAACAGGGAAGAATCAATAGCAGAGGCTTTGGATAAAGCTGAAAAAGCACGTGAAGAAGCATTGGTATTGGACAAACGAAATAAAGAATTTCTCAGACAGGAGATAACGTGAGTACTTACGAGATTAAAGACAGAGCCCTTGCTTTCCGTGGTGCGCAGAAGATTGCCTGGGTACGTGATCATATGCCGCTGCTTCGTGCTATTGAAGAGCAGGTCACGGCGCTGCCACCGGAGGAGCGTCCTCTGGCCGGGGTCAGGATGACCGTCTCCATCCATCTGGAGGCCAAAACGGCGTACCTCTGTCAGGTGCTGGCGCATGCCGGGGCAACCGTCTCAGCTACCGGCAGCAACGTGCTCTCCACCCAGGACGACGTTGCCGCTGCACTGGCAGCGAGTGGCATCAGCGTGTATGCCGTCCATGGTGTCTGTGATGAGGAGTATTACCGGCATATAGAGATGAGTCTCGAGCACAAGCCCCATATCATCATTGACGACGGCGGGGATCTGGTGCACCTGCTCCACACCTCAAGGCCCGATCTGGCAACAGAGCTTTGGGGCGGCTGTGAGGAAACCACAACCGGCGTGATCCGCCTCAAGGCACTGGAAGCCCAGGGTCTGCTCAAATTTGCTATGGTCGCCGTGAACGATGCCCGCATGAAGCATCTCTTTGACAATCGCTATGGAACCGGTCAGAGCACCTGGGACTCGCTCATGCGCAACACCAACCTCATCGTTGCCTCAAAAACCGTGGTGGTTGCCGGATACGGCTGGTGCGGACGCGGAATTGCCATGCGTGCGGCGGCACTCGGTGCCTCGGTCATTGTGACCGAAGTGGATGCCGTTAAGGCAATTGAGGCGCGCATGGATGGCCATGCCGTCATGACGATGGCCAAGGCTGCACCCAGAGGCAACATCTTTATCACCGCTACCGGCTGTAAGGATGTCATCACCACCGAGCATATGCTGCTGATGGCCGATAACGCGCTGCTCTGCAACGCCGGGCATTTTAATGTTGAGGTGGATGTTGCTGGATTGGCCGCTCTGGCCACCTCACATCATGAGGCGCGAACCAATATCGAGGCCTTCGTGCTGCCCAACGGCAACCGAATCAACCTTGTGGCCGAAGGTAAGCTGGTGAATATCGCCGCTGCAGACGGCCACCCGGCCGAGATCATGGACCTGAGTTTTGCGGTGCAGTATCACTCGGTGTTGTACCTTCTGGAGCACCACAGCGCACTTGAGCATAAGGTCTACGATGTGTCGGCCGAAATCGATGAGCGCATATCAAAAGAAGTCCTGGCAGCCTGGGGCATCACCATTGATGAGCTCACCCCCAAACAGGCGGACTATCTGGTTAGCTGGCAATGGTAAGGAGCAGTTCTGCCACCTGAGTTGCCGCATCCCCGTGACTGACCGTTTGCGCAGCTTTGAGCATGCTCTGGTAACAAGCGGGGTCGTCGATTAAGTCCAAAAGAGCCCTTGAGAATTGCTCGCCATCCAAATTGCTGTCCAATACCATCTGAGCAGCACCGACTTTGACGAGGGATTCAGCGTTTTTGCGTTGATGGTCAGCTGTAGCATAGGGAAAGGGTATGAGGAGTGCCGGCTTAGCCGCTACGGCCAGCTCTGCCAGCGAAGAAGCACCGGCGCGGGACACAACGATGTCGGCAGCAGCAAAGGCAGCCGGCATCTGATCGCAATAACCCAGAAGGTGCCAGCGTGAGGATAGTTCTTCCCGGGCGCCTGCCCCTCGGTCATCCTGCCCTAGCACTTGTTGCAAGGCAGCCTCAGTGTTTTCTAATTCTTTGAGTCCGGTGAGTTGCAGTACGCACAGCTTTGGGCGCTTTAACAGCTGCGGCGCCAGTTTTGCTACGGCCTGATTGAGGTGCCGCGCGCCCTGCGAGCCGCCAAAGACCAACAGCACCTGGTTGTCATCTTCCCAGCCGCTCTGTTGTCTGAACTCACGGCGAAGTTTGCTGGCCTTTTCAGGGTCAAGCAGCGCTGAGAACTCCGGGCGCACCGGGTTACCGGTTATCTTAACCCTCTCACGTACGTCAACCGACAGTCCTTCAAGAGCGGCCTCATAGCTCAGCGCAATGACGTCGGCATGCTTGCTCAGATGCTTGTTGCTCCAGCCCATATGCGAATTTTGCTCATGGATGAGGAGCGGGATGCCCAGCTGCACTGCAGCGCGCCCAACCGGCACGGAGACATAGCCTCCAAAGGCGGCCACTGCCTGGGCCTGAACCTCGGTGAGCCAGCGACGTGCCGCCGTGGTTGAGCGGGCGAGCAGCAGACTTGAAGTGAGGAGGGTCCAGGGTTTTTGTCGGTTGAAGCCCCTGGCATCAAATGCCCGGTATTGCAAACCTGCACTTTGCGCCAGATGCTTTTCCATGCCGCCCGTACTGCCGGCAAAAATGACCTCTTTGTCGAGTCGCTCCAACTCAGCAGCAACAGCTAAGGCCGGGTTGATATGGCCTGCCGTACCGCCGGAGGTAACGATAAAACTCATGCCGATTTTCCTCCACTTTGGCGTACGCGGTTGCGTCGCAGTGAACTCATTGAGAGCGGGGCATCACCATGCCGAAAAGCAGGCGCATCAGTGTGCCGGCGAGAGAGTTCGTCTGAGTGACGAGGTAGACGCTTCTTAGAGAGCTCCTCGTGTTGCCGCGAGACCCTATCAGCTCTCCCGCGGGAGATGGGAACGATCTTATCCGCAGGCACAGGTCTGGCGGGAGCATTCCTGCTCGAAGGGGGAGGCATTGCCGGGCGCTGTCTTCTCTGAGGTTGCGGTTGCTGCTGGCGAGGCATGAGCGCTTCTACCAATGCCGCGGGGTTGGGCAGCCAGGAGAGAACGGAATCTCCCACGCCTGCCAGCGAATTGCGTTGTCTGCCGCCACTCACCACGGTAAACTGTTCGCGCCTGAAATCGTGGATGTTAGCCTGTCTGGACTGCAGCGATACCGAGAGTATCAGCCCAACAAGGATCATAGTAGAGATGATTGAAGAGCCGCCGGCACTGAAGAAGGGCAGCGGCTTACCGGTAGTAGGTATGGCACCGAGCACACAGAGCATGTTGAGAAACGCCTGCAACCCTATGATCACGCCGGAGGTGCCGGCAATCATGCGGCCGAGGATATCAGGGGCATCACGGGCAATTCTGAGCGCCATAAACACGAGACCGATAAAGAGCAGCACAATGATGAGCGCCCCAACCAGCCCCAGTTCTTCGCCTACGATGGCAAAGAGGAAGTCATTCTCGCTTTGGGGCAGCCAATTGAATTTTTGACGGGAGAGGCCAAGGCCTACGCCAAAGACACCGCCTCCGCCAAAGGCATAGTAAGAGTTGAGCAGCTGATAGCCACCAGCCTGTGGGTCTGACCAGGGGTCAAGCCACGAAGATATGCGATTCTGGCGAAACCCGGAGCCGAAGATTGCAATGGCTGCCAGCACCACCAAAGCCACCGCAAGAATGGCCACCACGCGCTTGGGCACACCGCCAAACCAGAGCACCGCCAAAATACCCATTATCGCAATGATGGTAGTACCCAGATCAGGCTCAATGACAATGAGGCCGATGGGAATAGCGCAGGATATGATCATTACCACGATGAGTGAGCGAGAATAGCCGTTGATTCTGCAACGGTCCACCAGATGCGCGAGCACCATAATGAGGGCAATCTTGGTGAACTCACTCGGTTGGAGGGTCGTGAAACCCAGATCGATCCAGCGTCGGGCCCCCAGGGCGTCATTGCCCCCCACCAAAACCAGCGCCAACAGCGGAATGGTGACCAAAAGCGCAATAGAGCAGAGGGTCAGAGTGTATTTTGAGTAGGGGAAAAAGGCGATGAACAGGGCAATAACAATACCAACTGCCACCATGATCGTCTGTTTTAAGAAGATTGCGGTGTAGTCGCCGGAGATGTTGTAGCTGTAGACACTGGATGCGCTGTAGAGCATGACCAGCCCAAAGACGAGCAAAACGGCCACGATGGCAAGAAAGCCCATGCGAGCCCCCAAAACCGTGGAGGCAACGCCCTGATTGCGTGCAACAGAGGTGCCTGTGGCTTTGCGGCTGCTCATGACTGCCTGCTCTTGAATTGGGAAATATACTGCTTGAACTGCTCGCCACGCGCCTCGAAAGAATCAAACTCATCAAAGGAAGCGCAGGCCGGGGAGAGCAGGATGGTGTCTCCTGCCTCGGCAAGTTCAAAGGCTGCCTTAAAAGCCTCCTCAAAGGTCTTAACTTGAATCGATGGCACACGGGCACTTAACACCGCGTGGAATCTCCCGCCCGCCTCGCCATAACAAACGGCATCGCGGCACGAGCCCTCGCAGGCTTGCGCAAGATCGTCAAGATCGGTGCCCTTGTCAAGGCCGCCAAACAAGGCTATAACACTTGCTTCCTGCCCGTCATCGGTAAAGGTCGCCAGTGCTTTGAGAGCAGCATCGATATTGGTTGCCTTGGAATCGTTGATAAACGAAATACCCTCGACCTCGCCACAGGGTTCAAAACGATGGGGGAGCGGAAAGAAGCTTGCCAGCCCGGCATTGAGCTCTTCTCTCGTTGCGCCCACCTCTGCTACTGCCGCTGCTGATGCAAGGGCGTTGGAGAGGTTGTGCTGCCCCTTGATACGAAGCTCATCGCTCCTCAGTAGGCGATAGACACCGTTTTCGCGCTCAAGGATGAGAGCATCGGTTGCAGGGTCAACGTAGGCAAGTTCCTGAGCTTGCTGAGGTTTGTTTGTCTGCAGGCTTTCGGCCGTGCCAACGTAAACGACCCGCTTGCCTTGGCGGGTCAGTTCATCGGCAATAGCTCTGGTTGCCTGCTGGGTCACGTCGATAATGGCCGGGGCACTCGAGGCAAGGTTTGCAAAGATACGCTGCTTGTCAGCGCAATAACTCTCAAAGCTGCCGTGCCAACTCATATGATCCGGGGTGATATTCAAAAGCACCGCAGCATCCGGAGCAAAGTGTACGGTGGAGTGAAGTTGATAAGAAGAGAGCTCGGCAACCAGCCAGTCTTCCGGCTCACGCGAGGCCACAACCTCTATGCAGGGGGTGCCGATATTGCCCGCTGCCCAGGCGGTTTTGCCTGCGGCCTCCAAGAGGGAGGTTATGAGTTCGGTGACCGTGGTTTTGCCATTGGTGCCGGTGACGGCAATCCATTTTTCCGGCGAAATGCGCCAGGCCAGTTCGGGCTCACTGATGACTTCCCCGGCGGCTTCAAGCGCACTTTGGTAGAGAGGGCTGTGCGGAGGGATCCCCGGGCTTGCCACTGCAATATCAAAGTGTCCACCAACGGTGGTCTCGCCGCTTTTTACCACGAAGGAGTCGGGTAGATTCTGAAGAAAGGTGTTGCTCTCTTGCCCGGCCGCACCGGGATAGATGGTGAGCGAGTTAAGATAGTTTGGATGCCCCAGGAAAAACTCAAACACCGCCCGGCCGGTAACTCCCAGACCAAGCAGGCATACGTCGCCAAAAAAAGGTGTTTCACGAGTGGCGCGTGCTGTGTTTAAAGTCTTGTGTGCGCTCATGCGATAAGTATACCCGATAAAGTGTCCTGTAAAGTAGCAGGTTTAGAGATTAGTCTGGTAAATCTTGCCCTCAATTGAGCCGGTACCAGTTCTGCCCCCTGTTTTGTCAAACACGCTTGAAGAGCCGCTTAACGGTGCCAAAGAGCAGGTCTATCTCCTGCACCCGCAGCAGTTTATAGAGCGCGAGGATAACCGCCAGGCCCACGCCTCCGTACAGCGCCACCATGGCAAGGCCGCCCAAGGGCCCGCTCCAGTGGGGGAGCAGAGGCAAGGCCAGCCACAGCAGCCCTATCACTACCAGCGTAGCTACCAGCGCCTTAAGCGCACTCATGAGAGTTGCGCGCGCTCCAACCTCTCCCACGAAGCGACGCAGCACCACCAGCAACACCACCACCGTAACCGCATAGTAGACGAGGTCAGCCACACAGATACCAACGAGCC
>JAISPK010000151.1 GCA_031274985.1 Coriobacteriales bacterium
AGCAGGAAATTTGTGTGTCTTTACAAGAAAAACAGCCCGATTTGTGTCTTTTTACGATGTTACCGAGATGTTGCTGAAAAATTTTAGCAAAAATCAAAAATCAAGTCTTGAATTTAATCAGTTTCGTAGTAACATTTGAGGGTACGACTTTTTACGGCTCTCTGACACAATAAAGGAGGAACCACCTTGGCAAAGGGCACCGTTTCTACTCCTGCAGCACTGTACCGAGAGCGCAAAAACTTCGCAAAAATCCCAGAAGTAATGGACGTACCCAATCTGATATCGATTCAGACAGGTTCGTTTGACTGGTTTGTTACTGATGGACTTGCAGAAGCTTTTCGCGACATCTCACCAATTGAAAACCCGGGCAAGAATCTCATCGCAGAATTTGGGGCACACGAATTTGGCGAGCCCAAACACTCCGAAGACGAGTGCAAGAAGAAAGACATCTCGTATCAGGCCTCGCTCATCGTCGAAGTCAAGTTCACCAACAAAGACACCGGCGAGATCAAAGAGCAGTTGGTCTTTATGGGAGATTTTCCTCTCATGACCAAACGCGGCACGTTTATCATCAACGGCACTGAGCGCATCGTCGTCAGCCAGTTGGTGAGGAGCCCGGGAGTCTATTTTGGTTCTGAACAAGATAAGACTTCGGACAAGACGCTGTTTAACTGCAAGGTTATCCCGTCGCGTGGCGCCTGGCTTGAGTTTGAGACCGACCGCCGCGATTTTCTCAGCGTAAAGGTTGACCGCAAGCGCAAGCAACCGGCCACCCTTCTGCTCAAGGCCTTAGGCATTGCCCAGAATAACGCTGAGGTCATCGAGCTTTTGGGCGACAGCGACCTGGTACAGCGCACGCTCGAAAAAGACGGCACCGACAACCGGGCCGACGCGCTTATAGAGATCTATAAACGTCTGCGTCCGGGCGAACCGGCAAACGTAGACAGCGCGGCAACACTCCTCGAGGGCCTGTTTTTCAATCCCGGACGCTATGATCTGGCTCGCGTTGGTCGTTACAAGATCGACAAGAAGCTCGGCCTTACCTATACGTCCGAAGAAGACGGCTATTCCTGCACGGTTGCTGAGTCCCTGAGTGCGCCTCAGGAGCGGGGCGTTCAGAACTACTCTGAAACCGGCCCCTCCATCCTTACCAAAGAGGATGTCATTCAGACCATGCGCTACATTGTAGAGCTGGCTAACGGAAACCCCGACTGCCAGCTTGACGACATTGACCATTTTGGCAATCGTCGCATCAAAACCGTGGGCGAGTTGATTCAAAACCAGTTCCGCATCGGCCTCAGCCGTATGGAGCGCGTGGTGCGCGAGCGTATGTCTACCATTGAGGTGGAAGAGATCACGCCAACGAGCCTCATCAACATCCGCCCCATTGTGGCGGCAATCAAAGAATTCTTTGGCTCCTCGCAGTTGAGCCAGTTCATGGACCAGACCAATCCGGCCACCGGCATCACCCACAAGCGCCGCCTCTCGGCACTTGGCCCGGGCGGTCTCTCGCGTGAGCGCGCCGGCTTTGAGGTCCGCGACGTGCACCCTTCGCACTATGGACGCATGTGCCCCATTGAAACCCCTGAAGGCCCCAACATCGGCCTCATCGGCTCACTGGCAACGTATGCGCGCGTCAATTCCTATGGCTTTATCGAGGCGCCATACCGCCGGGTCGAAGGGGGCAAGGTCACCGATAACATCGATTACCTCACCGCCGACGAAGAAGAAAACTACGTCATCGCTCAGGCCAACGAACTCTTTGACCAGGACAAGCGCGAGTTTGGTAAGTACAACGACCAAGGCAAGTTTGTTAAAGCCACCAAGGTACTCTGCCGTACGCGCGATGCCAGAGGAGAGTTTGGCGAGCCGGACGAGGTTGCGCCCACGCGCGTCCAATATATGGACGTGTCGCCGCGCCAGATGGTGTCCGTTGCAACGGCGCTCATCCCCTTCCTCGAGCACGACGACGCAAACCGCGCCCTCATGGGCTCCAACATGCAGCGCCAGGCTGTGCCGCTGCTCTGCCCGCAGGCACCGCTGGTAGGTACCGGCATGGAGCACCGCTGTGCGGTGGACTCCGGCGAAATCGTTTTAGCCGAAGAAGCCGGCCTGGTGGAATATGTTCAGACCAACAAGGTCTTGATTCGCGGTAAAAACGGCCTGCGCGATTACGCGCTGCCTAAATTCCAGAGGTCCAACCAGAGCGGCTGCCTTAACCACAAGCCGCTGGTACGCGTTGGCCAGAAGGTCGAGGCCGGCGAAGTGCTGGCTGACGGACCCGCCACCAGCAAAGGTGAGCTGAGTCTGGGTCAGAACCTGCTCGTAGCCTACATGCCCTGGGAAGGGTTCAACTACGAGGACGCCATCATCCTCTCTGAGCGTATCGTTACCAACGACCTCCTCACCTCCATCCACATCTCCGAATACGAGATCGAGGCGCGCGACACCAAGCTCGGCTTTGAAGAGATCACCCGCGAGATCCCCAACATATCTGACGACATGCTCGGCAATCTCGATGCCAACGGCATCATCCGCATTGGCGCCGAGGTGTTTCCCGGAGACATCCTCGTTGGTAAGGTCACGCCCAAAGGTGAAACCGAACTCACGGCTGAAGAGCGGCTCCTGCGCGCGATTTTTGGCGAGAAGGCCCGCGACGTGCGCGACACCTCTCTCAAAGTGCCGCACGGTTCGGGCGGACGCATCATTGACATCCAGACGTTCTCGCGTGACGCGGGCGACGAGTTGTCTCCCGGCGTCAACGAACTCGTGAGAGTGTACGTGGCGCAAAAACGTAAGATCCAGCAGGGCGACAAGCTGGCCGGACGACATGGTAACAAGGGTGTTATCAGCGCAATCCTGCCTATTGAGGACATGCCCTTCCTGGCCGACGGTACTCCCATCGACATCATCTTGAATCCGCTGGGCGTACCCAGCCGTATGAACGTCGGCCAGCTGCTTGAGACCCACCTCGGTTGGGCCGCGCAGTTTGGCTGGAGCGACGACGATTCCGTCACCGAGCCCGTGCCCGGCCCGATACACGTGGCCTCGCCGGTATTTGACGGTGCCTCTGAAGGAGAAATCTCCAACGCCATTGAGCGCGCCAACAAGAATCTCCAGCGTCGTGTTCACAAAGAGCTGGGCGAGCTGGCCCGCGACGAGTTTATCCCGCAACTCTCGCGTGAAGGCAAAACCTGGCTGTATGACGGTCGCACCGGCGAGCAGTTCCGCGAACCCATCACGGTGGGCCAGAACTATATCCTCAAGCTCAGCCACCTGGTGGACGACAAGATCCACGCGCGTTCAACGGGTCCGTACTCGCTCATTACGCAGCAACCTCTGGGCGGTAAGTCCCAGTTTGGCGGCCAGCGCTTCGGCGAGATGGAAGTGTGGGCGCTCTACGCCTACGGCGCCAGCGCAGTGCTCGAAGAGATTATGACCATCAAGTCCGACGATACCTCCGGCCGCGTCAAGGCCTACGAGCACATCGTCAAGGGCGAGAACATTCCTTCTCCTGAGGTGCCGGAATCCTTTAAGGTGCTGGTAAAGGAGATGAAATCACTGTGCCTGGACGTTGAGCTCATCGGCGGACAGCGTGAAGAAACGCTCGAAGACTTTGACCTGATGGGCGATACCCAGGATCTCAGCTCCGCGTTTGACGACATTCTCCTGGGAGAAGCCGCCTCAGGCGAGGATCCCCTTGATCTGATTGCCTCAGGGCTCGACGAGCTCATGGCAGGAGAGATCGGCGATCTTCTTGAATTAGACAACAAGGTAAACAACAGCCTGTCTGTTGATGGACTTGATTTTGAAGAGTCGCCTATGGACCGTGCTGATGCTACCGGCGATGACGAAGAAGAGGAGGAGGTGTAACCATGTCCGAATTTGACGTACAGAACTTTGAACAGTTTAAGATAGGACTTGCCTCCGCCGAGAAGATCCGTTCCTGGAGTCGCGGAGAGGTTAAAAAACCTGAGACCATTAACTACCGCACACTCAAGCCAGAAAAGGACGGCCTCTTTTGCGAGAAGATCTTCGGTCCCACCAAAGACTGGGAGTGCAACTGCGGTAAGTACAAGCGCATCCGTTTTAAGGGCATCGTCTGTGAGCGCTGCGGCGTGGAAGTCACCCGTGCCAAAGTGCGCCGTGAGCGCATGGGGCACATCGAGCTGGCGGCACTCGTCAGCCACATCTGGTATTTCAAGGGCTCACCGTCACGCCTGGGTTACCTCCTGGACGTACCCCTCAAAGATCTGGAGAAGGTGCTCTACTTTGCTTCTTCTATCATCACCTATGTTGACGACGAGGCACGCAGTGCCGATGCGCATGAACTGGCCGACGAGCTGGCAGCCGACTTGGAAGAGCTGGATGCCGAGCTGGATCGCGCCATAGAGGGAGTCAAGAGACTCGGAGCAGCTCCGGTAGGTGACGATGAGTTTGCCGCGTCCGAGGCTGAAGACGAGCGTCTCAGCTCTGATGAGATTGCCGAGGAGATTGCCGACCTGCACGAGGAGTTTGCCGAGCGCAAGCAGTTGCGTACGGATGCCCATGACGTCTTCATGCGTATCAGTGCGCGCGACCTCATTGACGACGAGACCCTCTATCGCGAGCTGCGTCTGAATTACTCCACCTATTTTCGTGGCGGCATGGGCGCTGAGTACGTCCGCGACCTGCTCGTCAACCTCGATCTTGAAGCAACCGCTGAAGAGCTGCGTGAGACTATCGCCAACGGCAAGGGTCAGCGCCGCGCAAAAGCCATCAAGCGCCTCAAGGTCGTCGACGCCTTCTTGAAGAGCGACAACAAACCACAGGATATGATCCTTGACGTTATTCCGGTGATTCCGCCCGATCTGCGCCCCATGGTGCAGTTGGACGGCGGCCGTTTTGCCACCCGTGACCTCAACGATCTGTATCGTCGAGTGATCAACCGCAACAATCGCCTCAAGCGCCTGCTTGACCAGGGCGCGCCGGAGATCATCGTCAACAACGAAAAGCGCATGCTTCAGGAGGCAGTGGACTCACTGTTTGATAACGGACGTCGCGGCCGTGCCGTAACCGGCCCGGGCAACCGCCCCCTCAAGTCCATCAGCGATATGCTCAAGGGCAAGCAGGGTCGATTCCGCCAGAACCTTTTGGGCAAGCGCGTGGACTACTCCGGCCGTTCGGTTATCGTGGTAGGCCCGCAGCTCAAGCTCCATCAGTGCGGTCTGCCCAAGCAGATGGCGCTCGAACTCTTCAAGCCCTTTGTGGTTAAGCGCATGGTTGAGCTTGATCCCAACAAAAACCCCAAGGCCGCCAAGAGAGTCATAGACCGCGGCGTCTCCAGCCAGGTTTGGGATATCCTCGAAGAGGTCATCAAAGAACATCCGGTGCTGCTTAACCGCGCACCTACCCTTCACCGCCTGGGCATTCAGGCCTTTGAGCCGGTGCTGGTTGAAGGTAAGGCAATCCGCCTGCATCCGCTCGTCTGCACCGCCTTTAACGCCGACTTCGACGGCGACCAAATGGCGGTACACGTGCCGCTGTCTTCCGAAGCGCAGGCTGAGGCCCGCGTGCTGATGCTCTCGGCCAACAACATCAAGAGCCCTGCGCACGGACGTCCTCTGTCCGTACCGACCCAGGACATGATCATCGGACTCTTCTATCTCACTGCTGCCCGCGATGGCTTCAGGGGAGAAGGTAAGGCATTCATGAGCTTTAAGGATGCTCTTAACGCCTATGACGCTGAGCGTGACCACATCCTGAGCCCCGACGTTGATCTTCAGGCCAAGATTCAGGTGCGCCTCAAGAGAGATACCGAGGTGCGCGAATGGCGTTGGGTTGACAAGCGTACCGGCCTGCCGGTTGAGCCCGAGCGCTCCCAGGTGGTTTTGGCCGAGCCCGCAGGCCTCAAGGGCTATAGCGATGACCCCAAAAAGTCAAAGATCGAAAAGCGCCTGGTTACCCTGCACTTTAAGGCGGGGGAGCGTATCTCCACCACCATCGGTCGCATCACCTTTAATACCGTGCTGCCCGACGATTACCCCTATATCAATCATGAGATGAACAAAAAAGGCATCTCTACGCTGGTTGAGGAGTGCTGCAACAAGTACTCGGTGGCGCAGATGACCCAGATCCTGGACGGCCTCAAGGCCGCAGGCTTCCACTATGCCACCCGCGCAGGAGTTACCGTGAGCGTGTATGACGCCGTTGTGCCTCCCGAGAAGCAGGCGATCCTCGCTGCGGCCGACGACAAGGTCGCTGCCATTGACGAGGCTTATGAAGACGGTCTGGTAACCGCCAATGAGCGCCATGAGCAGGTCGTAGACGTATGGAACAAAGCTAACGACGAGGTCGGCGACGCCATGGCGGCCAACTTTGAGCGCTTTAACCCCATCTACATGATGGCCTTCTCCGGTGCCCGTGGTGATATCAAGCAGATCCGCCAGCTGGCCGGCATGCGTGGCTTGATGAGTGATCCTAAGGGTGAGATCATCGACCGTCCCATTAAGGCAAACTTCCGCGAGGGCCTCTCGGTACTCGAATACTTCATCTCAACCCACGGAGCCCGTAAGGGTCTGGCCGATACAGCGCTGCGTACTGCAGACTCCGGTTATCTTACCAGGCGTCTCGTAGACGTTGCCCAGGATGTTATCATCTCGCAGGATGACTGCGGCACCGATGTGGGCGTGGACTACCGACTCACCACCAAGCAGGGCGACCCCGACATCAATCTCATTGGTCGTCTGGTGCTCAACCCTGCGGTTAATCCCGAGACCGGCGAGATTATCATCGATGCTGATGAATACATCTCGTCCCTCGCAGAGATCCAGGAACTCATCGATGCCGGGCTCACCGAAATCAAGGTGCGCACCATCATGACCTGTCATTCTGAGCGCGGCGTCTGCCAGAAGTGCTACGGATGGGACCTTGCTTCGGGCGCTCCGGTTAACATCGGTACTGCGGTGGGCATCATTGCCGCCCAGTCTATCGGCGAGCCGGGCACGCAGCTTACCATGCGTACCTTCCACACCGGCGGTGTTGCCGGTGAGGATATCACCCACGGTCTTCCGCGTGTTACCGAGCTTTTTGAGGCTCGACGCCCCAAGGGCGAGGCAGTGCTCGGCGAGATTTCCGGTGTTCTCTCGGTGGTCAAGGACAGGATCCAGCAAACGCTGACCATTACCAACCAGGAAGGTGAAATCAGGGAGTATCCCATCAGCACCCGTGCCCAGCTCATGGCCGGCGTTGAGGACGGCTCTCATGTCACCATGGGTCAGCAGCTCACCAAGGGTTCTATTAACCCGCATGACCTGCTGCGCCTCACGGATGCCAGCGAAACGCTGCGCTACATCGTTTCCCAGGTACAGGGCGTGTACATCAATCAGGGCGTAAGCATCAACGATAAGCACATCGAGGTCATTGCGCGCCAGATGTTGCGCAAGGTTGTCGTGTTAACGCCGGGTACCTCCAACTACCTGCCGGGCAAACAGGTGGATGCCTATGAGTTTGAGCGGGTAAGCGAGAGTATCGCCCTTGAGGGAGGCGAGGCCCCCACCGGGCAGCAGCTCCTCCTGGGTATCACCAAGGCTTCGCTTGCTACGGATTCGTTCCTCTCGGCAGCGTCGTTCCAGGAGACCACCAAGGTGCTCACCGACGCTGCAATCGAAGGGCGCTCGGACGATTTGGTCGGCCTCAAAGAAAACGTCATCATCGGTAAGCCCATTCCGGCCGGTACCGGCCTCAAGGCTTATCGCGAGATTGATCTCACCTACATGGGCAAACCGGTACATGCCGCCCGGGGCAAGCAGGACATCCTGCCTGACTGGGCACCGGAAGAGCTCAGGGAGCTGGAGAAGCTCCTGCCGCAGCCGCAGGATTGGAACTTCGATTCCGAGGACTACCATAATATGCCAATTGAATTAGCAAATTATCTCGGTAGTATCGGTCTCGGCAAGAAGCTGCCGCCTATTCCGCTGGAGACCGCAAAGCTCTATCTGTTTGACGACCTGGGTGTTTCGCAGCGTTGGGCAAACAAGTTCAGCGAGGCGGGCATCGAGATGGTCGGCGACCTCATTGGCAAGACCGAAGAAGAGCTCCTGCGCATTGAGGGCATTGGCTCAAAGGCAATCGAAGAACTCAAGACCGGTCTTGAAGAGCGTGACCTGATGCACCTTATTGAGCCGCAGGTTGATGACGACGATGAGGCTGATGTCTCGCATCTGCTTGATGTGGTGTTTTCACCGGACAGTTCAGACCTGCTCATGGGAGGCGAGGTGCCCCTTTCCTATAGCGCCGACCCCTTTGAGGAAGAGTCAGACAAGGTGATCATCCACGGCAATGCCAACGACCCCGCGGAGTTGGATGAATTGCTGGGCAAGATCAAGGATTTTGGTCCCACCGACCTGTCAGAGGAGTTTCTCCTCGGCGACGAGTAACGCTTTGCAGGGCAGTCCCCGGTTTTCGGGGACTGCCCTGTTTTTATTCCTCCTGTTTTCAGATGTTTTCAATATCGCTAATTTATATTGCAATTTAGCGCTAAACTGGTATAGTACTTAGCACTATTCGATTAGAAGCCGGGTTTTCCGGAACATTGATTCGCTCTTAGAGGAGTACTCTGTATGAAGATAACGCGTCGGACCGATTATGCGATCCACCTGATTGCCGATCTTTCCGATAACCCCGATCAGCCCTTAGGTTTGCGCACGTTAGCTGCGCGCCATGGCGTGACGTATGCCTTTGCCCGTACGGTGCAGCAAGGTTTGCTCAAGGCGGGAATCGTTCAGACGGCTCGGGGCATCAACGGAGGAATCAAGCTGGCACGCCCTCTGAAAGAGATCACGCTCCTTGAGGTGTTCGAGGCAGCACAAGATCCCCTCGAAAAGGCTTTTTCTACCAAGAACTCCCCGTGGTGCAGCTGCAAAGAGCAGTGTGTGTCAAACGATGCCTGGCTCTCTACCCGAGAGGTGATGAGCAAACATCTGTCGGGCATTTATCTTCACAGCATCATCAAAGCCAAATAGTTTACGAAACCAGCAGCCCTCTCCCTGTCGTTCCCGCAGCCCTCTGTCGTTCCCGCACCCCTCTCTCTGTCGTTCCCGCAGCTACCCCTGTCGTTCCCGCGAAGGCGGGAACCCATACCCTGTCGCCCCCGCGACCCCTCTGTCATTCCCGCGAAGGCGGGAACCCATACCCTGTCGCCCCCGCGACCCCTCTGTCATTCGCGACCCCTCGGTCATTCCCGCAGCTACCCCTGTCGTTCCCGCGAAGGCGGGAACCCAGTACAAAAACAAAGTGACTTTGTGGATTCCCGCCTTCGCGGGAATGACAGGGGTAGCTGCGGGAATGACAGGGGTAGCTGCGGGAATGACAGAGGGGTCGCGAATGACAGAGGGGTCGCGGGAGCGACAGAGAGAGGTGCTCCTTTGCGGTTACTTTGATCCAACCTTTATCCAGGCAAACGGCACCGGTGAATAATGAATTATGAATTCCTAATTGTTAAGTGGTATCATGCTTGAACCATGAGGTTTGCTCAGCGAAAGGAAATACGATGACTGATGATACAACCGCCGAGGCCGTAGCGCTCGACGAAAACGACAACCTGGACCGGGTTTTACTCTACGCGCTGGATGAAGCGGCAGAAAAACTCACTCAAAACGGCGAGCTCGAGCCGTTCACCGTTGTTTTGCAGGACGAGAATCTTTTTGTTGAGACCCATCCCGGCGAGAATGCGGAGGAGTGCTTTGACTCCGCCGTAAAAACCGTGAGGCTGATTGCCCATGTTATGGATGCTTATGTGTTTGCCTATGATGGCTTCATCCAAACCGACTCCGGAAGACGCGATGCCATCATTGCCGAGCGCGGCACACCGAACGATGACCTGGCAAGGGCCTTTGCGCTCCTCTACACGCTCGATGAACAAGGCGATGGCTCGCTTACCTTTGAAGAGGGTATTTACGACCTGGGTCTCGCTACCTCGCTTTTGAGCGATGCAGACGAGGACGATGACGAATTTGTGCAACTTGACGAGCTTGAAGAGCTCGATGACAGCGAAGAACTCTACCAGCTCGACGAACTCGAAGATTGAAAGAGGCCACAAAAGCCGCGCAGGTAAGTCCGGAGCCCAGCGCTTTGGAGCTGCTGATGATTCCGGGAGCGCATGCCGGGATAAAAGCGCATTACGCCAGTTTGTCTGCGCGGGCACAGGACTTTGCCCTTGCTCTCATAGAGCCGGAGTTTGTGATCCTTGACACGGAGACCACCGGCTTTGACGCAAAGTCAGACGCTCTGATAGAGGTGGCAGCTGCCATCATCTGCGGCAACGAGGTGCTTGACACGTTTTCGACGTTCGTGAACCCCGAGCGCCCCATTCCCCCGCGCATTACGGAGATAACCAACATCAGCGACGCTGAGGTAGCTGACGCTCCTTTGGCAGACGAGGTGATGTATGACCTTATTGCGTTTTGTGGCAACAGGCCGATTGTTGCCCACAACGCACCCTTTGATCAGGCGTTTATCAGGGGAAACTACGAGCGCCTCGCCGAGCCTGTGCCACAAGAGGCAGTGCCCCTGCTCTCAAGCGATCTGTGGATCGATACCGTTGAATTAGCCCGCATCGCCCTCCCGCTGCTCAAGGAATACAATCTGGCAGCATTGAGTGCGGTGTTTGCGCCTGAGTGCCGCTCTACCCACCGGGCGATTGACGACGTGCTGGCGCTGGTAAAAGTCTGGCGCGCGATACTCGTTGCTCTCGGCGATCTGCCGGGGGGACTCTGCGGCTTTCTTGCCCGGTCCTTTCCCGAGCAGGCATGGAGCAGCAGACCGGTGCTCAAGCTGGTTGCCGGCTCCCAAAAAGCTGAGGGCAGGAGCTTTGACCTCAACGCCGTGCGCGAGTCGCTCACCAGACATCTCGCAGAGCAGCAAAAGGTCGATGCAGTGGAGCTGGAGGGTGGCATTGCACAGCTCATACCGGTGGAGAAAGCAGAATTAGCAGCAGAATACTCCCCGTCAGGGTTGCTGGGGGCGATGTATCCGGAGTATGAGACGCGTTGTGAGCAACTGGAGATGGCTGAGGCTGTAGCCGATGCCTTCAATACCGCCGGTATGGCTGCTATCGAAGCAGGAACGGGGGTCGGCAAGTCCATGGCCTACCTGTTGCCGGCGGCGCTCTTTGCAAAACGCAACGGAGTGACCTGCGGTGTAGCCACCAAATCCAATGCCTTGCTCGATCAACTCATCTACCATGAGCTGCCGCGCCTGAATGCTGCCCTGCAAGCTCAGGGAGCCGGCGGCCTGGAGTACCTCTCGCTCAAGGGCTATGAGCACTATCCGTGTTTGCGCAAGCTGCTCAAGCCGCCTCCCGCCAATAAAACGTATCGGGGCCATCCGTCCCTGAGCGCCCAGTTGTTGAGCTATGTGTGCCAATCCGTTTCGGGAGACATCGATGCCCTTGCTCTGCATCGCGGCGACGTGCCGCGCTTTGAATACCTGGCCTCAGCCGAAGACTGCCTGGGGCACCGCTGCAGACAGTACCGTTGCTGCTTGCTCCACAGTATG
>JAISPK010000050.1 GCA_031274985.1 Coriobacteriales bacterium
AAAAGAAATACGGACCGCCCCCTTTTTTCAGCCACGTCCCCTTTTGTCTGCAGCGTCTCCCTGTCAGCCCCGGTTGATTGCGGTTTCCAGGAGGCTGTCCAGCAGCTCACCCAGGCTCGTGCTTGAAACCGCCGAAGCCATGGGAAAGAGGGAGTGCTCGGTCATGCCGGGAGACACGTTGACCTCCAGCACATACGGCTTGGTGCCGTCCCAGATCATATCAATGCGGCTGAGGTCGCGGCAGCCCAGCGCCTTGTGCACCTCGAGGGCTGCGAGCTCAATAGCCTTGAGCGCGCGGTCTTGCTCCGCCTTGTCTGAGCCGAGGCTCTTGGAGCGCGGCGGACAATAATAGTCCACCAGGTCGGCGTTCTGACGCGCCTCGGTATCAAAGAAGCCGCGCTTGGGAACAATCTCAACCGGCGGCAGAATGGCGGCTTCGTTGCCGTTGCCCACCACGCCTACGGCCAGCTCGATCCCTTCGATCCACTGCTCGATGATTACCGCGGTATCAAAAGAAAACGCGTTGAGGATAGCGGCTCCCACGTCTTTTTGGTTATCGACGCGATTGACTCCCATGGCCGAACCGCCACGAGCAGGCTTTACCGCCAGCGGGCCGCTGCCCAGATGTTTGGGTATGAGGTCCAGGGCTGCCACTGCTCCCATGTCCTTGAAGGAGATGGCTGCCAAAGACACATTCTTGGGCCAGAAGGCCGCTCCCTTCTCAGGGCCGTCGACAGCGTTTTGGCGATAGGTGAGTACCGCATGGGGCAGCGATGACTTGTTCCAGAAGGTGCGACTCACGTGAGAGCACGACCCCACGTAGGGGATGTTGAGGTACTCAAGCAACGCCTGAATGGTGCCGTCCTCCCCTCCCTTGCCGTGCAAGGCGATGTAGACCGCGTTGACGTTTTGAGCGCGCAGGGTCTCCACCAGGTTGGCATCGGTATCGAGGGGCAGCACCTCGTGACCTTGCGCACGCAAGGTCTCTGTGACGTGTCTGCCGCTCTTAAGAGAGAATTCTCTCTCGAAGGAACTGCCGCCCATCAGTACTGCAAGTTTGTATGACATGGTGACTCCTTAGCTGATTACTTGAGTCATCCTGAGGGAAGGGAAGGATCCTTCGCTTCGCTCAGGATGACAGGGGGTCGCGGGAATGACAGGAGGTCGCGGGGGTGACAGAAGGGGTGGATTCCCGCCTTCGCGGGAATGACAAGGGGGGGGTTGCATCACAATACTCCGGCGGCGGCAAACGTGCGATAGAGCTCCATACGCTCTTCGATGACTTCGCCGAGGCGTCTGATTGCCTCCCGGATGCTCTCCGGCTCTTCGTAACAAAACGCCAGCCGCATGGAACTGCGGCCCATGCCGCTTCCGCCCGGATAACAGCCGTCGCCCGGCACGAAGGTTACGCCCTTTTCCAGAGCTACGGACAGCAGCTGCGGGGTGTCCACACAATCCGGCAGCGTGGCCCACACAAAGAGGCCTCCCTCCGGACGGGTCCAGGTGGCCTCGGGCGGGAAGTAATCTTGCAGAGCCTTGAGCATGGCCTCGCGGCGCACGCGGTAGAGCTCGATGATCTTGTTGAGCTCGCCCTGCCAGTCGGTGTCGTTGAAGTAGTGCTCCACGATTACCTGGTTGAGCGCACTGCCGCAGAGATCGGTGCCCTGTTTTACCAGGTTGATCTTTGCCAGGATAGGCCGCGGGGCGATGATCCAGCCGGTGCGGAGCCCCGGGGCAAAGACCTTGGAGACAGTGCTTAAGTAGATGACCTTGTCGTCCATCGAGCGCAGCGCCGGCACCGACGTGCCCAAAAAGCGCACGCGCCCGTAGGGGTCGTCTTCAACCACGAGGATCTTGTAGCGGTTGGCCAGCTCAAGCAGATGCTTGCGCCGGGCGAGACTCATAGTGACCCCGCCGGGGTTTTGAAAATTGGGGATGGTGTAGATGAACTTGACCGCCGGCATGCCGGTGGGGCTCTCTTTTGCCAGCCGTGCCAGCTCTGCCTCGAGGAGGTCGGTTTGCATGCCCTCGTCGTCGAAGGGAATGGTGACAACCGCGGGTTCGTAGGCAGAAAACGCCTGCAGGGCGCCGAGGTAGGTAGGCCCTTCGGTGATGATGATGTCACCCTTGTCGATAAAGGCCTTGCCGATGAGGTCGAGGGCCTGCTGGCCGCCCGACGTGATGGTGACATCTGCCGTTGTGACCTCAATGTTGAAGTCTTTCATCAGGCGGCAGACAACCTGTTTGGTTTCTTCGCGTCCGGTGGTGTTACCGTACTGCAGGCCGGCGACGCCTTCTTTGAGCACCGCGTCTGCCGTGACCTTGCTCACCGTTTTGAGCGGCAGGTTGCGGATGTCGGGCATGCCCCCACTCAAGCTGATGATATCGCTGCGTGACGCAGCCGCAAAAAGATCCCGCACCGCGCTGGTGCGCATCGACTCCATGCGACTTGCATAGAGATTTTGCCAATCATCAAACTGTATGAGTCCTGGATCTTGCATAATCGTTTAGCCAATCGTCAACCTGCGTGAATCAAAATGCTTTGAGCTATCGTGCTACCTTGCTGGCGTGTTGCCGTTCTCACGAACAGAAACCGTGTAGGGAGCTACGATAGCGGTTTTTAGCCCGTTTGTCCTTTGGACAAGGCCAACATTTCGTTCAATTGTAGCAAAGCTTCCGAGAATGTCTCTATAACGTTAAGCGCACTGATTCCCTGCGGCGCTGCGATGCGCACGCGCATGGTGCGCTCTTCGCGCTCAAGCCAGCGGGTATTGCCGGCAAAGAGGCAACCGGGATGCGCCTGAACCAGGAGCTCTATGGTGAGGTGTTCAAGGGCGTGAGGCAGCAGGGCCCCTGTGAGCCGCTCGCCAAAGGTGGAGGCCCCCGCTCTGCTCTTGCAGGCATGCAGCGCAAGCGAGGGGTAGCGCTCGAGCAGGCGCGCGGCCAGCTCGGGGGTAACCGTGAGCTCGGATGCCCGGATAGCGATATCTACCCATGCAAAACGGGCATTGCTGCCCTGCTCGATGATTATGAGGGGAAAGGGGTGAGGGGCTACTGAACTCTGGTCTGGCTGCTGGTTAGTCGGCAAATTTCCATTTGACCCAACGGATGCCCCAGCCAAATTCGGGGGTCTCTGCGCCAAAGGCGGTGCAGACACCGGGCTGAAGATCAAACAGTCTGCCGTCCGGAGCCATCTCGCCGGTATCAACGATGCGGCACTTGAGAATGACGTCGCCATACATGAGGTACACATAACGGCCCATCAATACGTCCATATGGTTGATGTGACAGCCGATGTCCATGCTGGTGAGGGTGAGTTCGGTGCCCAGTGAGGTGTATTGTCCGGCAGAGCTGGGACCATAGGCGGAGGTTTTAGTAGAGAACCATCCGTTTGCGTCCGGCTCGCCAAAACGCTGGATGAGGCCGATGTACTCAATGGCGCTCTGAACGTTTTCGATGTTGCGGTCTGTGGGCTGGGCCAATTGGCTAACGGCCAGGGTAGGCTCCAGTGCCAGTTGCTCAGGAGCTGCAAAATGGGTTGCTCCCGAAAGCTGGGATGCGTCTACGTTTGCTGAGGATTGAATGCGCCCCACGCCGATAATCTGCTCAGCCGATTCGGTGGAGAAGCTTGCGTAGGCCAGGGTCGACGAAAAAAACACGCAACTCAGAAGAGCGGTCATGACGCCTATTGTTTTCAGGGAGCGCACATTAATGCGTAAACGCTCAGGTGTCCCTCGTAGCATAAACTCCTACTTCGACGAGCCAATATGTGTCGCAACAAAACGTTGCGCGGCACCTGTTGCGTTTTAAGAGTGTGTATACAGTGCCAAACTGACCAGCCAGGCTAATTTGCCAATTAATCTAGCTGCTAACAAAACTACCAATTTTGTCCTAGAGACAAAACTGGCCGCTTTTTAGGCGGCTTGGGAGATTATAACGTACCCTCCTAGGCCTGTCAAAAACTTTTCTGCCCCCGGTTTTGCTCACGGCTTGCCTGCCGGCTACTTGCCGGTTACTTCCCGGTTACTTTGTGGTTGCCTGCTGGTAGACCGGCAAATTGCCCGGCTGTTGCCCAACGGTAGTCTGGAGGTTCTCAACGGCAGCCTTGCAAATCTCAGCGGCTGCGCAGCAGCTCTCAACAACTACCAGCACCGCCCCTCTCAACCACCTCGAGGGCATTTGCGCGGCGGCCGGTGGATAATCCACGAATACCGCACAAAAAACTTACCAAAAGTGACAAAAAAGCTACCGCAATGAAGATGGCTAGCACAAGTTGCCAAGTGCTAGCCAGTGGGGGGGGACCTAAATGTTACCAAGAGAATGGCTTTTTTGTCAATCAAACGATTGGTAAAAAGTTTTTTAAACTGTAGGTTACTTTATAGTTCACTAAAGAGACGATATTATTTCTTCTTTTTCTTAGGCTTTTTGGCGGCGCTTTTCTTTGCCGGGGCAGCCTCATCACGCAAGGGGCAGTCATAGTTGGGGCAGAGTTCCCACGGACCACGATTGGTTTTTACAATGACCTTGGGCGCACCGCAACCCTCGCACACCACACCGGCAGCAGAGAGGTCGCCGCGCTGCGGCAGCGGGTAGGAAGTTTTGCACTCGTCGTAATTGGTGCAGCGAATAAAACGCTTGAGGCTCCTCGGCGAACGCTGGGCAACAAGACGCCCTTCTTTGCCGGCTGCCTTGCAGGCCGGGCACTCCCCTACGTCGAGTTCCTGCTCCTGGTTGGAGCTGCACTCCGGGTCCACGCAGCGCGTGAGCGGCTTTTGCCTAAACTGAATCACGTTGATCTGCGGCTTGCCGCAGGTGGGACAGGGGTCGTCAACGGCAATGATCTTGCCCGGCGGCAGAGGATAGGTCACGTTGCAACCGTCACCGGAGGTCTTCCAGCCGCTGCAGCCGATGAAGCTGCCGCGGGTGCGCGCGCTCTGCTTAATGAGCAGGTCCTCGCCGCAAACCGGGCACGTTCCGATGCGGGCATCGGCCGAGACTGCCTCGGCAAGCGCGTCGCCCACCTTGTCCTTAAGCGGAATAAGCGCGTTGATCTCTGCCTCCAGCAGCCGCCGTGAATGCATCACCACGGTGTCGCGGCTGTCAGCTCCCGCAGCGATGTTGCTCATCTCGCTCTCGAGCTGGGCGGTCATCTCGGGCGTGGTGATATGGGGAGCATAGGTGCCCAGTGCGTCAATAACGGCGATGCCCAGCTGTGTGGGCTCCACCGGATCGTGCTGGATGTAGCGCACCTCAACGAGCCGTTCAATAATCGCGTGCCGTGTAGACTTGGTGCCGAGACCGGCCTTTTCCATCTCTTGAATGAGGCGTCCGGCAGAAAAACGGCTGGGCGGCTCGGTTTGTTTTTGATTGAGCGTAATGCCGCGCACCGCCACGGTTTGCCCCTCGGCTAGCGCCGGGAGCTGCTCGTCTTTCTTGAGCCCGTAGGGATAGATCTCGCGAAATCCGGGTACCACCAATACGTCGCCTCTGGCCTCGAAGGGCTCGCCGCCAACGTTGAGGTTTACCTGGGTGCCCTCGACGGTCGCAGGGCCGCTGAGGGTTGCGAGGAAGCGCCGGGCTATGAGGTTGTAGAGCTTCCACTCCTCGGGGCGCAGCGCGTCCATCGAAGCCACCGCCGTGGGGTAAATGGGCGGATGGTCGGTGTCAAAGGTTTTGCCGCGGGTGGCACTGAGGTGCGGCTGAGACATGAGGTGCTGCGCATACGAGGCATACTGCGCAATGCCCGCGAGCATATGGGCCACCTCGCGCAGGTCGAGGGTGTCGGGGTACACCGTGTTGTCAACGCGCGGGTAGCTGATGTAGCCGGCCATGTAGAGCAACTCGGCAATCCGCATGGTGCGTCCGGGCGCAAGGCCCTCGGCACTGGCGGCCGCAATGAGTGAGGTGGTGGAGAAGGGCGCAGGCGGTTGCACCTTGCGCTGCTTGCGCGTGACCGCTTCTACCGTTGCGGTTTGAGCCCGCTCGGCGGCGGCACAGGCAGCCTGAGCCTCGGCTTCATTGGTAAAGCGCCCCTTGGCGTGGGTTGCCTTAAAATCGGTCTTGGGGTTGCCCTCGGTGCCCTGCAGCTGCGCCTTGAGCACCCAGTAGTCCTCGGGAACAAAGGCCAGCCGCTCCTTCTCGCGTGCCACTACCAGCGCCAGCGTGGGCGTTTGCACGCGCCCGGAAGGACGCACGTTGCCGTAGCCGGCAAACTTGGCAATGGTGAGATAGCGGGTGAGCACCGCGCCCCAGATAAGGTCAATGAACTGACGACTTTCTCCGGCGCTGGCCAGATCGAAGTCCATCTCGGTGACCTCATCAAAGGCCTTGGCGATTTCTGCCTTGGTAAACGAGGAGTAGCGCGCTCTGCTCACGGTGAGGGCGGGGTTGGACTCCAGCGCCATATTGAGCGCGTCCATACCGATGAGTTCGCCCTCGCGGTCAAAGTCCGTGGCGATGCAGACGCTCGTTGCCTTGGCGGCCAGGTTCTTGACCGAGCGGATGATGCCCTTTTCTTTGGGGAGTTTCTCAAGTGGTGCATACACCAGGTAGGGCAGCGCCTCGAGCTTCCAGCTCTTGAGATCCACGGCGCTTTCTGTGAAGGGCTTTTTTTTCTTATAGGGCGGCTTTGCCATGACGTCCGGTACCTGAGCGGGCAGCCGGGTTTTGCCGTCTTCGCTGATGCCGAACCATCCCAGACGCTTACCATACGAGAGCGTTGGGGTAAAGTCCACCTCGAGGATATGGCCGCGCAGGCCGATGGTCACGCACTCGGTGCCCTTCCACTCAAAGCGGTAGACCGGCGTGTCAAACACCTTGTCGGCCTTGGGCTTGGCAACGCTCAACAGGTCGGCGATGCGCTTTGCCGCGTCGTTTTTTTCGGTAATTATGAGTTGCAAGACTTTTTCTCCTCAATGCGTTGTGACAACCACTGCGCCCAGGCAACAACACCTTCGTGCGTCAGTGCGCTCAGGGGAAAGAGTACTGCATGAGGGTTGAGTTGTGCAACTGATTCTTTAAATGCACCCTCGTCAAAGTTGAAGGAAGCCAGGGTGTCCACCTTGTTGAGGATGACTGCCTGGGCCACTTGAAACACCCCCGGGTACTTGAGCGGCTTGTCGTGGCCTTCGGGTACCGACAGTATCATGGCCTTGGCGTCCTCGCCCAGGTCAAAGTCGGTGGGACAGACGAGATTGCCGACGTTTTCGATGATGATGAGGTCTAAGTTATCAAGATCGAGCGCCTCGAGGGCGCGGGCGATCATCGCTGACTCGAGATGACAGGCACCGCCGGTGTTGATCTGAATGGCAGGGATGCCTGCCTCCTTGATCTTGACCGCATCGACATCGCTCGCGATATCACCCTCGATAACGGCAATGCGATAGTTGCTCCGGAGCGCCTCGATAGTTGCAAGGATGAGCGAGGTCTTGCCGGCTCCCGGCGAGGCGAGCAGGTCCAGCACAAAGATGCCGCGGGCTGCCATGAGCTCTCTGTTCTCCTGCGCAAGGCGGTTATTGAGGTCGAGTATCGGTTTTTTTAGTTTGACTTCCATGTTTTAGGTCTCTATTTCCATTGATTCAATATACATCTCTTTGCCGGCTATGAGTTGGGTGGCGAGCGAGTCGCAGCGGGGGCAGGCAAAATGCAGCCGGTCGTGCTCAAACTCCTCGCCGCAGGCAAGGCAGCGGCTCTTGGGGCTCACCTTGGTCATCGTGAGGCGTGCGCCTTCTGCCAGGGTGCCGGGACTGAGGGCCTCAAAGGCAAAGTCCATGGCCTCTTCGAGCACCTCGGACATTGCTCCGATAACCAGCTTGACCTCGGTGATTTTGCTTGCGTTGTTCTCTCTTGCCGAAATCTCAACTGCGTCCAACACGCCGGTCATAAGAGAGAACTCATGCATCGGCTGCGTCCTCGCTGGCTTCGCTAGCTGTTGCTTCTTCTGCCAGCTTGGCGTTTTGGGTCTTAATGCGCTTGTTGAGCACAATGCGGCTGATGAACAGCGACAGTTCGTAGAGCCCCGCCATGGGCACAAACAGCAAAAATAGCGTCACCGGACTCGCGTCGGGCGTTATCACGGCGCAAAAGACCAGCAGCACAATATACACGATGCGCCAGTTTTTGCGGAGCTTTTTGTAGGGCACGATGTTGAAGATAATGAGGTAAAAAATCACCAGCGGCAGTTGGAAGGCAAAGCCAAAGGCAATCTCAAAGAGCAGGATGAGCATGACGTAGTCATCGGCCATTGCCAGGATGTTGGCAAACAGATTGGTTTGCCCGAGCATCCACTCAAAAGCCGGGTTGAGAATGAGCAGGTAGCAAAAGACCTGACCGAAGATAAAGAGGGTCAGTCCGATGAAAAAGGTCGGCAGAACCCATTTGCGCTCGTTGGGCTTAAGCGCCGGCAGGAAGAATGCCATGAGCTGCCAGATCCAGAGGGGGCTGGTAACCACCACCGCAAAGAACGCCGAGACTTTGAACATGAGGGTAAAACCACCCAGAGGGTTTGGGATATTGAGTATCCCCAGCTGGCGCATTTCGTCGAGGGATGCTACGAATTCTCCGCTCCCCCCTGCTGAGCCGATCCATCCCGAGATTGGTTGGATGAGAAAAAAGATCAGGTGCGGTGCAAAGAAGTACAAAACGCACACGGCAATGAGGAGGGCGATGACTATCCGGGTGAGCCTGCGGCGGAGTTCGCCGAGATGCTCCCAGATGGTCATGCGGCCTTCGGTGTTCTTATTTTTGTTTTCCTTCTTTGCCATGGTTACTCACCGGTCAAATCGGTTGCGGAAGGGGCGTCTGTTTTTGCTTCTGGTGCGGCGGGGGGTTCTGCGGCGCCCTGCTCAGCGGCAAGCTTCTCTCGATGAGCCTGCTCAAGGCGAGCCTTTTTTTTGGCAAACGACTCTGTTTTTGGCTGAGCTGCCTGCTTTGGCTGTTGAGCGGTCTCTGACTTTGCTTCGCTTTCAGCCGCAGATTCTTCTGTGCCTTTGGCTGCAGATTCTTCTGTGCCTTCGGCCGCAGATTCTTCTGTGCCTTCGGCCGCATCCGTCTTTGCCTGAAGCTTGGACTCTGCGCTGGCTTCGGTTTTCTTCTGCGGTTGAGATTTGAGTCCCAGCCTGCTTGCCAGCATTTCAGTGGCGCTCTTGCCTTCTTCGGCAAAGGGGTTGACCGTTGCCTCGATGTCCTTGAGTGGCTCTACCACCTCGGCCTTGATGACCTGGTCGGCCTGTTCGCGCAGCCCTTTGAGGGAATCCCAGATATGCGTAGCGTTCTTGATGACACCCGGAAGCTTATCCGGGCCAAACACAAGAAAGGCAAATACTAAGATGACCGTGAGCTCAAAGCCGCTAATTCCAAACAAGAATACTCCTTGTAGTTATCAATACAGACTGAGTCATTGTAAAGATTCAATGCGCTGCTGGCAACGTCTCTTTTAATTATGCCGCAGGGGGCAACATGCCCATAACTACTTCTTTGAGCAGGTCGTTGCAGAGGTCTACCATGGCTCCTTCGGCTTTGTTGGGAGGCGCGTCCATCTGAATCTCTACCGTATACAACGTTCCCTGATAATAGAATGCCGCATAACCGAGGTACCCCTGATATGCGACAAAGGCATCCTGCAGGTCTTCGCGCACCAAGAACA
>JAISPK010000160.1 GCA_031274985.1 Coriobacteriales bacterium
CGATACTCACCTTATCTGCCATAAATCATCAAACTCCTCTACCGAATAAGATACCGTGGCCCGGCGGAATTATTCCTGAGCCAGATTAATTCGTTACAGGATACCCTAGTCCCGCAAGAGATTGCTCTCTCTCCTCGGTAAAAGGCCTGTACGGCTCCTTTGACTACCTGCGGTTTTACACCGTGGCGGGCAAATAGTCATAGAAGAGCGCAGACATTTTGGGCAGAGCGAGGGTTGCGCAGTTGGGCAATCCGTTATGCTCCTGCGCTTTAGCTAAAGCCGTCTTTTTTGTCTTTGCGTCGCTGCTTGAGAGCACGAGCTTGAGTTTGCCGGGTTCGGGCAGCGCGATGTCGTATTTGGCAAAGTCCTGCGACGAAAAATTGTAGACGCATACCATGCGCGACGTGCCGTGGGCACGCATAAAGGCAAAGACGCTGTTTTTGCTGTCTGATACGTTCAGCCAGGTAAACCCGTCCCAGCTTCTGTCGTTTGCATAGAGTGCGCTGTGGCCTCGATAGAGCTTGTTCAGCGAACGCACCCATTGCAGCATGTTCGCATGCGCATCGTATTCCAGGAGAAACCAGTCGAGTTCTTTTTTGTAGTCCCATTCGATAAACTGCGCAAACTCCGAGCCCATGAACATCAGCTTCTTGCCGGGGTGGCCGAATAACCAGCCATAGAGCGCTTTGAGTGCAGAGAACTTGTCTTCATACTCTCCGAACATCTTGCCGATCATCGAGGCCTTGCCGTGCACGACCTCGTCGTGTGAGTAGGGCAATATGTAGTTCTCCGAAAAGGCATAATGCATCGAGAAGGTCATTTTGTCATGCGCGCCATGACGAAAATAGGGGTCGCTCCTCATAAAGTCGAGCGTGTCGTGCATATAGCCCATATTCCATTTAAAGGAGAAGCCGAGCCCGCCTTCATAGGGTGGTTTGGTGACATACGGAAAAGCCGTTGACTCCTCGGCCACGGACATGACTCCCGGGTTTTTTGCGAGCACTGCGGTGTTGAGCGCTTTGATAAACTCCACCGCTCCCAGATCGATGTTGCCTCCGTCCTTGTTTTTGACGCTTCCGTCCGGGCGACCGTAGTCAAGGTAGAGCATCGAACTCACCGCGTCCACACGAATACCGTCAATGTGATACTGCTCTATCAGATTGACGGCGCTCGAGATAAGAAACGAGGCAACTTCGGGCCGCTGATAATTGAATTCATAGGTGCCCCACTCGGGGTGCTCGCGACGGACTGGATTCTCATGCTCATAGAGCCAGGTTCCGTCAAAGTGAGGGAGTCCGTGGATGTCCTTAGGAAAGTGCGCCGGCACCCAGTCAACGAGTACCCCGATGCCCCTTTTGTGGAGGTAGTCAACAAAGTACATAAAATCCTGCGGCGTTCCAAAGCGGCTGGTCACGGCAAAGAATCCCGTTACCTGATAGCCCCACGAACCGTCAAAGGGAAACTCATTTATCGGCATCAATTCAACGTGCGTAAAGCCCATCTTCTTTACATAAACAGCAAGCTCCCTTGCAACTTCGCGTATCGAAGGATACTCGTATCCCTCTTTAGTGCGCCATGAGCCCAGATGTACCTCATAGATCGAGACCGGTGCATTGAAGATGTCGGTGTTGGCACGCTTTTGGAGCCAGGCTTTGTCGCCCCAGGAGTATCCGCCGATGTCCCAGACCTTTGAAGCGGTACCCGGCGGTGTTTCTGCATGCACGGCATAGGGGTCGGCCTTCATGACAAAGACGCCGTCTGCCCCTTCTACCCGGTATTTATAGTTGTCGCCCTGCCGGGCTTCACGGATAAAGCAGATCCAGAGACCACGATGGCGCTCCATTGGATGGCTCTTTGCATCCCATTCATTGAAATCGCCTACGATGCTCACTGACTTTGCATTGGGTGCCCACAGGCAAAATCGCCATACACCCTCGCTAAAAAACCTACACCCAAAAATATTCCCTGCCTGCGTGGATGTGCCTGCATAAAAAGCATCGATCTCTGCATCATCAGGATAAAAGCTTTGCCATGTCTCGCTCATTTTGACCTCCTGCAGTAAGTATAACTCTCAAATACGCACAAACCCCTCTCTATCAGGCGGCTTATTCCACAGTCAGCAAAAAGTCAGCAGAATTCCTCCTGCGGTCTGCAATATCTTCCCTCTTGTAAACGAATTTTGATATTGCTATTTACATACGGTCGTCTAGTCATACAATAAGTATCTGTGAGCTATTTCTATTTCATTGATGTATTGGTGATGCATTTCAATAAGAGGCTTACAGCATAATCAAAACTGGTGAGGAGGAAACCCTATGCCCAAAGTTATCAGAACCGATGAGATGAATAAATGTATCGGCTGTTTTACCTGCATGCAAGTCTGTGCTGGCATTAACAGGAGTGACCATTCTATCCGTAAAAGCTGCATCCATATCCGCACAACCGGCGGGCTTGCCAGCCAGTTTGTTGCTTCGGTATGCCGCGCCTGCCTTGACCCCCACTGCGCCGAGGTATGTCCCTCAGGCGCACTTACGCCCCGTAAGGGCGGCGGAGTTCTTCTCGATCCGCATCGCTGCATCGGTTGCCGCAGATGTCGCAAAGCCTGCATGGCCCATGCAATAGGCTTTGACAACGAAAAGCAAAAGCCCATCATCTGCCACCATTGTGGCTCATGCGCCAAGTATTGCCCGCATGGCTGTCTGACCATGCTAACCGTGTCGGATTAGAGTTAAACCTCAGAGAAAGGCTCTGTCATGATATATGAGAACTACATCCGTGTTTTGCACATCGATCTCAATACCGAGAAGATCCGCATCGATGAGCGCCCCGACCTCATGGAGTATCTGGGCGGCGTTGGCGTTGCGGCAAAGCTGCTGGAAGAAAACATGCGCCCCGATCTTCCTCCGCTCGCACCTGAGCAACCCATCGTACTCTCCATCGGCGCGCTTTCTACCATCTATCCGGTTGTCACTAAGACGGTGGCAACCTTCGTCTCTCCCCTGACCGGAGAATACGGCGAGACTCACGCAGGGGGACGCCTGGCCATGACCATGTTCGAAGCAGGCTACGACGCAATGGTCATCACCGGCAAGTCTGCGCGTCTTACCTATCTGTCGCTCAACAGCAATGAGATCCTGTTTCGCGATGCTCGTCCGCTCAGCCAGATGGGCGTTGACGATACCGGCCGCATCATCCGCGACCATGAAATCGGCCACGGTGGCAAACGCTCTATCCTCTGCATAGGGCCCGCGGGCGAAAACTACGTCTCCTTTGCCAGCGTGACGGTTGATCTTTACCGACACTTTGGCAGACTGGGTCTGGGAGCGGTGTTTGGCTCCAAGCACCTCAAGGCCATCCACATCGTGGGCGACAGGAGCGTCCCCATCCAAAATTTCAAGAAATATTTCAAGGTATGGCGAGAGATCTACGACAAGGCTACGGAGTCCGGTGGATCGATGTCCAAGTATCACGACACCGGCACACCAATCAACATCGAGCC